>DASQTM010000121.1:0-10714 GCA_035641875.1 Microvirga sp.
TTCGCCCGCCGGACCGGTCCTCGATCTCTTTCAGGACCTCGGTCATGACGGCCTCGGCGTGATCCCACATCTCGTCGGTGCCGACCCGCTTGTCCGGCCGGGTCGAGAGCTTCACGACGACCTCATCGAAGCCGAAGTCCGCGTAGGTCGAAAGGATCAGGTCGTTGATCTTCAGGCACTCGGCCGCAAGCTGCTCCTCGGTGCAGAAGATATGCGCATCGTCCTGCGTGAAGCCGCGCACGCGCATCAGCCCGTGCAGAGCACCGGATGCCTCGTAGCGGTGAACTGCGCCGAACTCCGCGAGCCTCACGGGCAGATCCCGATAGGATTTCAAACCATGCTTGAAGATCTGAACATGGCCAGGGCAGTTCATGGGCTTCAACGCGAATAGGCGCTGGTCCGCCTCCGGATCGTTCGGTCGCAGGAAGGCGGTCGCCGACTTCACGGCGAACATATTGTCCGAATACCAGCCCCAATGGCCCGAGGTCTCCCACAGGGACTTGTCGAGGATCTGCGGCGCGTTGACCTCCTGGTAGTCGCCCTTGAGGCGGCGGCGCATGTAGGAGATCAGCTCCTGGAACAGGGTCCAGCCCTTGGCGTGCCAGAACACGACCCCCGGCCCCTCCTCCTGGAAGTGGAACAGGTCCATCTCCCGGCCAAGGCGGCGGTGATCGCGCCGCTCGGCCTCTTCGAGTTGGCGGATGTAGTTGTCGAGATCCTCCTGGGACGCCCAGGCGGTGGCGTAGATGCGGGTCAGCATCGGGTTGTTGGAATCGCCGCGCCAATAGGCCCCCGCCACCTTCATGAGCTTGAAGGCGTTGCCGATCTTGCCGGTGGAGGTCATGTGCGGGCCGCGGCAGAGGTCGAACCAGTCGCCCTGGAAGTAGATCTTGAGATCCTGGCCCTCCGGAATCGCGTCCACCAGTTCGACCTTGTAGGCCTCGCCCTTCTCGGCGAACACCTGCTTGGCCTCGTCGCGGCTCCAGGTCTCCTTGGTGAAGGGTTGGTCCTTGGCGATGATCTCGCGCATCTTCGCCTCGATGGCGGCGAAATCCTCCGGGGTGAAGGGCTCGTCGCGGGCGAAGTCGTAGTAGAAGCCGTTCTCGATCACCGGGCCGATGGTCACCTGGGTTCCCGGAAACAGCTCCTGCACCGCCTCCGCCAGCACGTGCGCGCAGTCGTGCCGGATCAGCTCCAGCGCCCTTGGGTCCTCGCGGTTGAGGAATTCGATCTTGGCGTCCCGGGTGATCGGGTCGGCGAGATCGGTGACCGTGCCGTCGAGCGCCATGGCGACCGTGCGCTTGGCTAGCGACTTGGCGATGCCTTCCACGATCTCGCGGCCGGTCATGCCGGGGGAAAATTGGCGCTGGGCGCCGTCGGGAAATGTCAGGGTGATCATCGTCATCTTTCTCCTGGCTCACTCCTGCCAACGGAGCAGGTAAGCGGGGCCGACGGTGTGTTGAACGAAAAGGCGAAATCAGCCGCCGTCAGGTTCGGCTGCTTCGCAGGTGATCGGGGGAGCGTTGACGCCCCGCCAGCGACCATAGGCCCAGGGCTTATACCAGGCGGACCCTGCGGGCAACGTGTCAGGCACGAGATCGAGCCCCGAGGTGCCGAAGGGCCCGCAGCGGCAGATCCGGGCAAAGCCCATCCAGCCTCCGGGCCAGAAGCCGTGGCGCTGGATCGCCTCGTCGGTGTATTCGGAGCAGGACGGCAGATGGCGGCACCCGCGGCCGACAAGCCCGGAGAGACTGAGTTGATAGCCCCGGATCGCCCAATGCGCCGCCCGCTGGGCGGGGCCCGGCATTATCCGGCGCTCCTGGTGCGTCGCGCCTCGATCTGGTCGAGGGCGTCGACGACCGCGTCGAAGGTGAGAAGCACGGAGGCGTGGCGGGCCTTGTAGTCCCGCAGGGGCTCCAGGACCTTCAGGTCCTCCCATTTGCCTTGGGGCGGCTCTCCATTGGCCTTGAGCAGGCGGCTTGCGGTCTCGCGAAGCTCGCGAAGCTCCTGGGCCGTGGAGCCGACCACATGGCGGCCCATGATGGCGGACGAGGCCTGGCCGAGGGCGCAGGCCTTCACCTCATGGGCGAAGGCGGTCACCACGTCCCCCTCCATCGTCAGGTCGACCGTCACCGTGGAGCCGCAGAGCCTGGAACGGGCCGTCGCCGAGGCATCAGGGCTCGCCAGCCGCCCGAGATGGGGAATGCTGGCGGCGAGTTCGAGAATGCGCCGGTTATAGATCTCGTTCAGCATTGACGTCTATGACATGGCAGGAGGGCTTCCGGTCCATATATAGGCATTATGAATGAACCTTGCGACAAGGCCGCGTGTTGGCCTTGCACCAATGGGAATGGAAACGCCTGAGGCCAATAGCTTCCTACTCAAGACCAAAGAAAGAGGCTCCACATGGACGATGTGGTTAAGTCCCTGTCCACGCGTCTGCCCCCAGCCGCCGACAAGCCTGCCGACCGCCCGAGCCGGGAGGAAGCCGAAGCGGCTGTCCGCACCCTGATCCGCTGGGCCGGGGACGATCCGCAGCGGGAGGGCCTGCGCGAGACACCCAAGCGAGTCGCCAAGGCATTCCGGGAATTCTACTCTGGCTACAAGGAGGATCCCGGCGAGGTGCTGGACAAGATCTTCGCCGAGGTCGAAGGCTACGACGATCTGGTCCTGGTGCGCGACATCCCCTTCCATTCCCATTGCGAGCACCACATGGTGCCGTTCTTCGGCATGGCCCATATCGCCTATTACCCTACCAAGGGCGTAGTCGGCCTCTCCAAGCTCGCCCGTCTCGTCGAGGTCTATGCCCGGCGGCTGCAAACCCAGGAGACCATGACGGCGCAGATCGCCGCCGCCATGGAAGCGGCCCTCGAACCCCGCGGCACCGCCGTAATGATCGAGGCGGAGCACATGTGCATGTCCATGCGAGGCGTGCAGAAGGCCGGCGCGACCACGCTCACGACCCAGTTCACCGGTCAGTTCAAGGACAACCCGGCCGAGCAGGTGCGCTTCCTTACCCTGGTGCGGCACGGTAAGGGTTGAGGTGGTTTCCTCTTCCGCCTTCCCGAACCTGCTGTCCCCGAGGCCCTTCATGTGCCCGTCACACCCCCGCCGTTTCCCCGCCCCCGGCTCCAAGGCCAATCTCGAGGAGGGAGGGGCTCTCACCCCCCGATTCGGCCAGGACGGCCTGGTCTCCTGCGTGACCACCGATGCCGCCACGGGCGAGCTTCTCATGGTGGCGCATATGAACGCCGAGGCCCTGGCCCGGACCCTGGAGACGGGGGAAGCCTGGTACTGGTCCCGCTCCCGGGGCGAGCTCTGGCACAAGGGCGCGACGAGCGGGCAGGTCCAGACGGTCGTCGAGATGCGGGTCGATTGCGACCAGGACGCCCTTTGGCTCAAGGTCCATGTGGCGGGCGACGGCGGCTGCTGCCATACGGGGCGGCGCTCCTGCTTCTACCGCAGGGTCGAGGCCGCGGGCGGCGAGCCTCGCCTCGTGATCGCCTGAGGGCGCCCACCACCCCTGCCGGAATGCGGGGCTGCCATTCGCTCCTGGGCGGGTGCAATGGCGGGCCGCACCCGGTATGAGCCTTGCCATGACACAACGTGATCTTCGTCTGGCGCGGGCAGCCACGAGCGCGATCTTTTTCGGCAACGGGTTCGGGATCGGCACCTGGGCGGCGCAACTTCCCCGCTTCAAGGCGGCGTTGGGCCTCTCAGACAGCCAGCTCAGCCTCGGGCTTCTGGCCTTTTCCCTCGGCGCGGTGGCGCTCATGCCGATCGTGGGCGGAGTGACCGCCCGGATCGGCAGCCGGACCGTGACGCTCACCGCCGCATTCGCCTTCACGGCGGCCCTTCTCTGCCTCGGCCCTGCGCCCAACCTCGCGGTTTTCGCCGCCGTGTCCCTGATCGCCGGAGCCTGCAACGGGGCCATGGACGTGTCCATGAACACCAACGCCACCGTGGTGGAGACCGCCTGGACCAAGGCGATCATGTCGTCGTTCCACGCCTTCTTCAGCCTGGGCGGCCTGGCGGGCGCGTCGGCGTCCGGCCTGCTCATCGCCACCGGCTTCGGCATCGCCTCGACCCTGCTCCTGTCCTGCCTCGCCATGGGGGGTCTCTTCCTGGCGGCCGCTTTCTTCGCCATGGAGGAATCGGAGAGGTCCGCCGACAGCCATGGCTTCGCCTGGCCCCGCGGGGCCGTGATGACCCTGGCGGTCCTGGCCATGTTCTGCTTCCTCGTGGAAGGAGTGATGGTGGATTGGACCGCGATCTACCTCCAGTCGGTGACCGGGGCGAGCCTTGAGACGGCGGTGGCGGGTTTTGCGGCCTTCTCCCTCACCATGACCCTCTGCCGGTTCATGGGCGACATTGCCGTCCGCCGGCTTGGGCGCATCCGCACGGTGCAGTTCGGCGGGTTGCTGGCGGCCCTCGGGCTTGCCCTCGCCATGCTTCTGCCGCTGCCGCTTCCCGCCACCATCGGTTTCGCCCTCGTGGGAATCGGCCTTGCCAATGTGGTGCCGGTCCTGTTCAGCACCGCCGGCCAGATGAAGGGCGTCGCCCCCAGCGTGGGCGTGGCCATGGTGGCGACCCTGGGCTATGGCGGCCTGCTGATGGGGCCGCCGATTATCGGCTTCGGGGCAGATCTCGTAGGCCTGCGCGCCATGCTGTGCCTCCTGATCGCCTTTGCGATCACCGTCACCCTTTTGTCCCAGCGCGCTTTCGAGCGATCCACTGTTTAGTTTCCGCAAGCTCGACCTAATTGAAACTGTAGGGCGTTATTCATGGGATCTTCATGTGATCGGGACATGAATAAGCACGGCCTTGGAGTTGAGCGATGTTGTGGGACGGGATTGCGCGGCGCAGCGCCGGATCGAGCGGCGGCGGGGGCGGCGTTGCAGAGATCAAGGCGCCGGCGGAGCGGGAGCCCCGGTCAAAACTCAGGATCGGGCTGGCGCTCGGCGGCGGCGCGGCGCGGGGCTGGGCCCATATCGGCGTCCTGCGGGTTCTTCAGGAAGCCGGCATCGTCCCTGACGTGATCGCCGGCTGCTCCATTGGGGCCGTGGTCGGCGGATGCTATGCGGCCGGAAAGCTCGACGAACTGGAGGCCTTCACCCTGTCCCTGACCAAACGGCGGGTCATGGGCCTTCTGGATTTCCATTTCAGCGGAGCGGGTCTGATCGCGGGCGGCCGCCTGCAGAAGCTCCTCGATCAGGACCTCACCGACCGCAGGGTCGAGACGCTGCCGATCAAGTTCTGCACCATCGCCACTGAGCTTGTGAGCGGCCATGAGGTCTGGCTGACCCGCGGCCCCCTCGTGCAGGCCATGCGCGCGTCCTATGCCCTGCCCGGGGTGTTCGATCCCGTCATGGTGGGCGGGCGCTGGCTCATGGACGGGGCGCTGGTCAACCCGATCCCGATCACCGCGGCCCGGGCGCTCGGCGCCGACATCGTCATCTGCGTGAACCTCAACGGCGAGGTCCGGGTCCGCGGAACAGTGATCCAGTCCTACGACACGGACGAGAAGAGCGACGAGAAGGAAATCGAGGAGGCCATCGAAGCCGCGCCCCGGCGCTGGGCCTTCTTCTCGCAGGCCCGGGCGGAGCGGCATCCCAAGCCCAATGCGCCCGGGATGGCCACCGTGATGGTGGACGCCTTCAACATCACCCAGGACCGGATTGCGCGCTCGCGGCTCGCCGGCGACCCGCCGGACATCATGGTGGCGCCCAAGCTCGCCAAGATGGGCCTGTTCGAATTCCATCGGGCGCAGGAATGCATCACTCTCGGCCGTCAGGCGACGGAGCGCGCCCTGCCCGATCTGATGGAACTGCTGCAGGAGAGCCAGCAGGCCTGATCAGGCCGTCGCGATATATTCCCTGATCGCCTGGGCCTCAGCTTCGATCTCCTCCACGCGCACCTTCACCACGTCGCCGATGGAGATGATGCCCACGAGGCTGCCGCCCTCGACCACCGGCACGTGGCGGAACTTCTGCTGGGTCATGAGCTCCATCAGGTTGTTGATGGAGGTCTCCCCCGTGCAGGTGACCACCTTGGAGGTCATGAAGCGGGAGACGGGCTCGTCGAGCGCCTGTGCGCCACGGTCCGCCACGGCGCGGACGATGTCCCGCTCCGACACGATGCCCGACACCGGATGCCCGCCGTCGCGGACCAGAAGAGCGCCGATCCTGCGCTCCGAGAGGATCTTGGCAGCCTCGCTCAACGTGCAATCCGGGTCGATGGTGACGACGTCGCGACCCTTGAGCGAAAGAATATGATTGACGATCATGCTTGCCTCCCGATGAGCGAAGCCGAGGGATCGCCACCCTCGCGCCCGCAGGTCTGAAGTCGGTTTTCATGCCTGGACGCGAGAAGCCATCCCGCTTCAGTTGCAGAAATGATCCCGCGAAACCGTGGCGCTTTCAAGCCGAGACCCTCCGCCGCCTCGGCGGGATCGGATCGAGGAACGGGAATATCGCCAGCCCGACCAGGAAGCCGCCGATATGCGCCTCCCAGGCGATGCCCGCGTCGGTTCCCAGGACGGGAACGAAGGCGAAGATGTAGTTCGCCGCAAACCACACGGCGAGGAAAACCAGAACCTGCCGGTTGCGGACCATCTGGCTCAGGAACTCCCGAGGTCTCTCATGGGGCTGCGTGAGCCGCCCGCTCTGGTGCCAGGTGGCGGGGGCGAAGATGAACCAGGAGGCGGCCGCCATCAGGCCGGACACGGCGCCCGACGCGCCGATCATCGGCAGGACCTGGGACGGGTTCATCCAGGCGTAGAGCACGGCGCCGCCTACGGAAGAGGCCCCCAGCAGGACCAGGAACCGCCCTACCCCGCACCGCCTGACGATAGGCGTGCCGAAGGCTGCCAACCAGACGCTGTTGATGAGCACGTGAACCCAGGAGCCGTGCAGGAACGCATAGCTCAGCGCTGTCCAGGGACGTCCCTCCCCGTCGCCCAGAACGTAGCGGACGTAGTTCATCATGATCTCGTCCGACGCGATGTCCGGCGGCAGGGCGGCGATGATCTCCTGGCTCCGGACGCCGCCGAACGCCACTGACCAGCGGGCGGGCACCACAGCCCAGTCCACCATCAGCTGGAAGTCGGTCCCATCCTCCAGGAACATCCGGAGCCCGTGAATCCCCACGAGCGCCAAGACGCTGAGGGCGACGGCTGAGGGCAGGTTGAGGATCGGCTCCCGGGCGCGGGGCTGCTGTGGAAACATCAGGGCCTTCTTTATGGTGGTGGGCAAGGCTTTCGCACCTGCCCAACCTTTCATAGGGGGTGGAGACGAGGGAGCGCCGATTCCGCCCGGCAGTCGAGCAGGACCGAACCCTAGGCGCCCTGCCGGATGCCTTAACGGCAGGCTGCCTGAACACTCCTTGTGCATTAAGTTTTTTTCTTAACCATAAGGAACCGAAAAAGGCGCGACGCGTTAACTCACCTTTTACTTTCCTCTTGAGCCTTCATTTCAACCATGTCAGTTTGGTTAAAAGAACATTAACCAGCTGGTGGGGCATGCGGCACGATTATTTCAAGAACGGCGGATTGCGCGGCCGAAATCGAAAGTCTTCGTTTTCGGGTGGTTTCGTCAAGTACACATTTTTAGGCCTTGCCTTGATGATTTCGGGCTCGGCCGTTCGGGCGCAGACCGTAGCGTCCCTGCCTTCAGCCACCAACGCGATCGTCAGCATGGGCTCGGCAAAGCCCCTGCACGCATGGACCCGGTTCTGCGACAATCATCCCTCCGAATGCGCCGTCAGCGCGGCCGAGCCTGAGGTCGTTCAGCTGACGCCCCAGGTCTGGAAGACCATCGTTTCGGTCAACCAGCGGATCAATTCGAGCATCAAGGCCGTCACGGACGCCGATCACTGGGGCGTGGTGGACACCTGGGGCTTTCCCGACGACGGCCGGGGCGATTGCGAGGATTTCCAGTTGCTCAAGCGCCGCCTCCTGGCCGAGAGCGGGCTGCCGCGCCGCGCCATGCGCATGACCGTGGTGATCGACGAATTGGGCGAAGGTCACGCCGTGCTGATGATTCGCACCAGCCAGGGCGACTACGTGCTCGACAACAAAACCTCGTCGATCCTGCCCTGGCAGCGGACGGGTTATGTCTACATCAAGCGCGAGAGCCAGGACCACGTCGGCTGGGTTTCCCTGGGCGGCATCGCCACCTCCCCGACCACCACGGCGAATCGCTGAGATCAACCGCGGGCTCCTCCGCCCGCGGACATCCGAATCGGAATGCGAGGCGGGTCAATCGATCCGCCTCATTCCTTTTGCGAAGCGCTTCCAATTCTCCACGTAGTTTCTGGACGACCAGCGCAGGCGCTCGACCGCCGCCTCGTCGAGAGCGCGAATCGCCTTGGCGGGCGCGCCGACGATCAGCGAATTGTCCGGGAATTCCTTGCCTTCGGTCACGAGCGCATTGGCCCCGATCAGGCAGTTGGCGCCGATTCGCGCATGATTGAGGATCGTCGCGCCCATGCCGATCAGGGAATTCTCGCCGATGGTGCAGCCGTGCAGGATCGCCCTGTGCCCGACAGTGCAGCCCGCCCCCACGGTGAGAGGCGCGCCCTCGTCCGTGTGGAGCACGGCTCCTTCCTGGATGTTGGTGGCTTCGCCGATATCGATGGGCTCGTTGTCGCCGCGCAGCACCGCTCCGAACCAGATGCCCACATGGCGGCCCAAGCGGACCCGGCCGATCACATGGGCGTCGGGAGCGATCCAGAACTGGTCAGGGTCGGGCAGGAGGGGAGCGTTTCCGTCGAGGCTGTAGATCGGCATGGCTGACCCGAGGCTGTGAGAGGTGATGCGGATCCGCCGCAGGAGCGCAGGCG
This sequence comes from Microvirga sp., assembly GCA_035641875.1. Taxonomy (GTDB): domain Bacteria; phylum Pseudomonadota; class Alphaproteobacteria; order Rhizobiales; family Beijerinckiaceae; genus Microvirga. The sequence goes on from DASQTM010000121.1 coordinate 8,842, forward strand.
TGCGGCAGAGTTCACGGCCGAATTCTGCCGCACCTGCCGATCAATCCTCAAGATCCGTGTCGAGGATCGCCATGGTGAAGTTGTAGGAGCGATCTCCATCCTCGTCGTCGACGAACAGCACGCCCACGAACTCCTCGCCGATATACACCTCCGCCGAGTCGGTCTTCTTGGGACGACCGACCACCCGAAGCGACTGGTTTTTAAAGGTCTGGCGCAGGTAACGCTCGACTTTCGCCATCTCCGTCTTGTCCACTACAGGTCCTTTCCACGATTCAAAGGGGCTGGATGCCACGCCCCGCCAACGCGGGCAAGCCGCGTTGGGTCCCGAAACAGGGGTCTTTGCCCTCAGATCCCTTCCATCTCGGACAGGAAATGGTCCATCGAGCGGGCCGGTTCGGCGCATCCGGCGCTGCCGATCACCTTGGCCGGAACGCCGGCGACCGTCGCGTTGTGAGGCACGGGCTTAAGCACCACCGAACCCGCGGCGACTCGGGCGCAACGGCCCACCTCGATATTGCCCAGGATCTTGGCCCCCGCCCCGATCAGGACTCCCTGGCGGATCTTCGGGTGCCGGTCTCCCCGCTCCTTGCCGGTTCCGCCCAGGGTCACGTCCTGGAGCATGGAGACATTGTCCTCGATAACCGCCGTGGAGCCGACCACGAGGCCGGTGGCGTGATCGAGGAAGATGCCCCGCCCGATCCGCGCCCCGGGGTGGATGTCGGTCTGGAACACGTCGGACGAACGGCTCTGCAGGTAGAGCGCGAAATCCTGCCGCCCCTTGGTCCACAGCCAATGGGCCAGGCGATGGGTCTGGATGGCGTGGAAGCCCTTGAAGTAGAGCACGGGCTCGATGGCCCGCATGGTGGCGGGATCCCGGTCGAGCACGGCGTTGATGTCGGCCCGGAAGGCAGCCCCGATAGCCGGTTCCTCACCGATCGCCTCCAGGAAGGTCTGCTCGATGATGTCCGAGGGCAGCGCCCCATGGTTCAGGCGGGACGCCAACCGGTGAATCACCGCCGCCTCGAGGCTCGGCTGCTGGAGGATCGCGCCGAGCACCAGGCCCGCGAGGGCCGGCTCGTCCCGAACGACGGCTTCGGCCTCGAGTCGGAGCTGATCCCAGATGGGATCCACGGTTCCGGCGATCAAACCCGGCGCTGCCGCCTTGATGTGTGTCTGGGTCATCGTGATCTCTCCTGCCGGTGAGGGACATAGGGCATGGAATGAGCATAAATAAGACGGATCGGCCCTCTCCCATAGTCCCGAGAACTCATGGCTCACTCCTTTCCAACGCATACGCCGAAGCTCATGGTGTCCGTCACGGACTCCGTGGCGACGGTCGCCATCAACAACCCGGGCAAGCGCAATGCCCTCGACCTCCCCATGTGGAAGGCGCTGCCCCCGGTCATGGCCGCTCTCGATGGCGATCCGGACGTGAGGATTGTCATCCTGCGGGGAGCCGGCGACGAGGCTTTCACCTCCGGGGCGGATATCGCGGAGTTCGAGACCGTGCGCCGGAACGCCGAGGACGGGCGGCTCTACGAAGCCGCCAACGAGGCGGCCTTCTGGGCGGTGGCCCGGTGTTCGAAGCCCGTCGTGGCGATGATTCGCGGCTTCTGCCTCGGCGGCGGCTTCGGGCTCGCCTTGTCCTGCGACCTGCGCGTCGCTTCGGAAAACGCGGTCTTCGGCATCCCGGCCGCTCGCCTCGGCATCGGCTATCCGCCCGGAGCCATGAACCTCGTGACGGCGGCCATCGGCGCGCCCGCCGCCAGGGACCTGTTCTACACGGCGCGGCGGATCGGAGCGCAGGAGGCCAAGGAACTGGGCGTGCTGCAGCGGGTCGTGCCCGATGGGGAGTTGGAGGCCCCCGTCCTGG
>DASQTM010000122.1:0-2864 GCA_035641875.1 Microvirga sp.
TATCGTGCAGGGTGCCGATGATCGACGCGATGGCGAGCTCCCGCTCGAAGCGGAACCAGAGATAGAACAGAACCGCGATCACCGAGAGAACAACGCCGATGGTGCCGGACTGGACCAGCTCGCCCGAGACGCGCGGTCCCACCGTCTCGACGCGGCGGAACTCGTAGGCGGCGCTGAAGGTATCCCGGGCCTTCTGCACGACGGCGGCCTGGCCGGCCTCGCCGCCGGACTGGATCGGGAAGCGCAGGGAGACCTCCCCGGCGCTGCCGAATTCCTGCACCTCCACGTCGCCGAAGCCGAAGCTCTCGGCGGTCTGCCGGATCGAAGCCACATCGGCCCGTCCGGACTTCGCCTGCAGCTCCATGAGCGTGCCGCCCTTGAAGTCGATGCCGAAGTTGAGCCCGATGGTCAGGAGCATCAGGGCCGTCAGGATCGAGATGACCGCCGACAACGGGAAGGAGAAGCGCCGGAAGCGCATGAAGTCGACATGGGAGTTTTCGGGCCAGAGGCGAACGAGGCGCACGATCTTAGCTCCTTAAAACGGAAGGGCTTTGGGGCGCATCCAATGGTACCAGACCGCAATCATCATGCGGGTCAGGGTGACGGCGGTGATCACCGTCGTCAGGATGCCGAGAATGAACACCACGGCGAAGCCGCGAACGGGACCCGACCCGAGGAAGAACAGGATCACTGCCGCGATGGCCATGGTGGAGTTGGAATCGACGATGGTCGCGAACGCCCGTTCGAAGCCCGCCTGAATGCCGGATACGATGGAGCGGCCCGCCTTCACTTCCTCGCGGATGCGCTCGTAGATCAGCACGTTGGAGTCCACCGCTGTACCGATGGTGAGCACGATGCCCGCGATGCCCGGCAGAGTCAGGGTGGCTTCGAGCACCGACATCAGGCCGAAGATCAGACCCACATGGACCAGGAGCGCGATGTTGGCGAAGAGCCCGAACAGGCCGTAGGTGGCGAACATGAAGATCACCACGAAGATGCCCGCCACGTAGGTGGCCATCTTGCCGGCCTCGATGGAGTCGCGCCCCAGCCCCGGGCCGACGGTGCGCTCCTCCACGATGGTGAGCTTGGCGGGCAGCGCGCCGGCGCGGAGCAGGACCGACAGGTCGGTGACCTGCTGGACGGTAAACCGGCCGGAGATCTGGCCCGAGCCGCCGGTGATCGGCGTCTGGATCGTGGGCGCGGAGACCACCTCGTTGTCGAGCACAATGGCGAGCTGGCGGCCGACATTCTCCGTCGTCGCCTGGCCGAAGCGCTGCGCGCCGCGGATATTGAAGCGGAAGTTGACGATGGGCTCGTTGGTGCGACCGTCGAAGGCGGGCTGCGCGTCGATCAGCTCGCCGCCCTCGGCGATGACCCGCCGCTCCACGGGAACGCGCTGGCCGCCCGCATCCTTCGAGGGAAGCATGTCCACGTCGGCGGCGCCGGGCTGGCCGATGAGACGGAATTCGAGCTTCGCGGTACGACCGAGGAGCTCCTTCAGGCGCTGCGGGTCCTGGAGGCCCGGAACCTGAACGAGGATGCGGTCCGCGCCTTGGCGCTGGATGCTGGGTTCCGTGGTGCCGGTCACGTCGATGCGGCGGCGCACGACCTCAATGGCCTGATCGACGGCGCGGCGCACCTTCTCGGTCACGCCGGCATCCGTGAAGGCCAGCGTGATCAGCCCGTCCGGCGTTTCCGTGATCTCGATGTCCCGGTTGCCGGTCTGGCCGAGAATCGCGTTGCCGATGGGCTGGGACAGCTCGCGCAGCCTGGGCATGATCCGCTCGCGGTCGGCCGCCTCCGGCACGCGGATCTGCGCGCCCCGCTGCGTGAGCTGGATGCCGCCCTGGGGCGAGACCCGGTTGTCGCGCAGGATGCGGCGGATATCGTCGCGCAGGGTCGTGGTCTGGGCCCGCATCAGGTCCGGCACGTCCACTTCGAGCAGAACGTGGGAGCCGCCCTGCAGGTCGAGGCCGAGCACGATGGCGCGGGTGGGCACGAGCCAGGACGGAACCCAGCCCGGGATCGCGTTCTGGAAAGCCAGGCGCTGCTCGCGGCTCATCATGCTCGGCACCGCAAGCAGCAGGCCGATGACCACGATCGCCACGGTGGCGATGATCTTCGATGTCGAGAAGCGCAGCATCCTCAGCTCAACCTTTCACAATTCTTGGGCAGCGAGCCGATCCTCCTCCGCGGGGGACCGGCCTTCTTCATCAGGCCTTCACCGGCTCGCTCTTGGAGCGGACCTCGGCGATCATGGCCCGGGCCACTTTCACCTTCACGTTATCGGCGATCTCGACCTCCACGTCGGCCGAATCCTCCAGCACCTTCGTCACCTTGCCGATGATCCCGCCAGAGGTGACCACCATATCGCCGCGGCGCACGTTCTTGATCATTTCCTGGTGGGCCCGCACCCGGCGCTGCTGCGGCCGAATGATGAGGAACCACATAATGACGAAAATGAGGATGAAAGGAACGAACTGGATGATGGCATCCATTCCGCCCCCGGCAGGGGCCCCTTGCGCGAAAGCAGGTGAGATGAACAAGCGGCTCTCCATGGCTAAAGGCGCGAGGCAGGCGCTTTCATGGCCTGCCCGCGCCAAACGGGACTGTTAAGTGCGGGGCGGACTATACTCATCGACTGCACGAAATCAATGAAGTTGCGGGGATTTCCAGGAGCCCCGGCCCGGACCCTTTGCCGCTTCTGCGGAAAATCGCTAAGCAATCCCCCTCACCTGTTGCGGATTGCCATGTCACAGCCTCCTTCAGACTCCACCCCCGAAGCCCTGGCCCTTCTGAGGCGCATCGCCGATGCCCTGGAGCGTCTGGGCCCCCCAGCCGCTCCCGAGGCCGACTTCCTGGCG
>DASQTM010000123.1:0-2360 GCA_035641875.1 Microvirga sp.
GATCACCTTCTCGCGGGCGACCGCATCGGCGATCTGCAAGAGTTCAAGCCTGTTGGCGCTGACTGCCATCGAGGTCGCTCCTTAATTCGGTTTCGTCTTGGACGGGCTGCGCGGTTCGGGCGCTTCGACCACGTCCGTGTCTTCATCGAGGTCGTCCGTGGTCGGCGCCGTGCCCCGACGCAGCGATTCACGGATCAGATCGTCAGTCAGAACGAGGTGGGCCTCACCCAGATCCGCAAGGGTCAGGCGCGCGATCCGCTCCTCGCCCTCCTTCACGTCGGGCAGTTCCACGGCCAGCGTTCCGTTCTCCACGCCCCGGAGGAAGCCCCGGTAGCGCTTGCGGCCCGCCACCGGCACGGCCATTTCGATCTTCGCCTCGTAGCCGTTCCAGCGCTCGAAATCGCTGGCGCGCACGAGGGGGCGGTCGATTCCCGGCGAGGAGACCTCAAGATAATACGCCTTGTCGATGGGATCCTCGAGGTCGAGAACCGGCGAAATCGCCCGGCTCACGGTCTCGCAATCGGCCACCGACATGGTGCCGTCCGGCCGCTCGGCCATGATCTGCACGGTGCAGCCATTGGTGCCGGTCACCTTCACCCGCACGAGATTGAAGCCCAGATCCTCGATCACCGGCTCGATGATGGCCGCCACACGGGCGGCCACGCCGCTTTCCGTCATTAGCCGCTTGTCACGTTCGTTCGTCATGACTCTCCGCAAGCTCCGGCATTCAAACAATAAAAAAGAGCGGACCCGGCGGGGCCCACTCTCGACCAGCAGCTTGACGCTGCAACCAGAGCTGACGCCGTCTATTTACCAACATAGGGCGAAAAATGCAAGGGTCGGCAAGCGCCCTCTTCGGTGCAGATAGCCGCAATCGCCTCCGGAAAGCTCCGCAATCGCAGCATCGTCCAAGCTGTGCTAGGGAAGCTTGTCCCTGGAGAGCCCTGCCTTGAAAATCTCCCGCCTTCTCCTCCTGGTGGCCGCCCTGCTCGCCGCAGGGGCGGGCTATTGGCGCTACAGCCAGCCCCAGGAGGTGACCCTTGCGTCGCCCCGGCGCGGCGACGCCGCCGAGATCGTCTACGCCACCGGCGTGGTGGAGCCGCGAACCTGGGCCAAGGTGGCGCCCCTCCTGCGGGAACGCATCGTCGATCTATGCAACTGCGAGGGCGAGGCGGTAGAGCGCGGCGCGGTGCTGGCCCGCCTCGACAGCCGCCAGCCGGAGGCCAGCCTGGCCGAATTGCGGGCGCGCCAGAAGTTTGCCGCGGCGGATTACGAGCGGGTCACGGCCCTGGTGGAGCGCCGGGTCGCGAGCGATCAGGCCCTGGACCGCGCCCGGAGCGAACTCGGCCAGATCGAAGCCCTCATCGCCGGCCAGCAGACCCGGCTCGAATCCTATGTCCTGCGGGCGCCCCTGAGCGGGATCGTCCTGCGCCAGGACGGGGAGGTGGGCGAGGTCGCCGAGCCCGGCGCGGTCCTGTTCTGGGTGGGCGAGCCCAAGCCCCTGCTGGTGGAGGCGGACGTGAACGAGGAGGACATTCCGCGCGTGGCGAGCGGCCAGCGCGCCGTTCTCAAGGCCGATGCCTTCCCGGATCAGGTTCTGGAGGCGAGCGTGGATTCGATCACCCCGAAGGGCGATCCCGTGGCCAAGACCTACCGGGTTCGCCTCGCGCTGCCGGAGACGACACCCCTGCGGATCGGTATGACCGTGGAGGTGAACGTGATCGCGCGGGTCTCCCAGGGGGCTCTCCTGGCGCCCACGAACGCGCTGCGGGGCGGCAGCCTCTTCGTCCTGGAGGGCGGCGTTGCCCGCCGCCGAGACGTGAAGGTTGGGATCCGCGGCGCCAGCAACACGCAGATCCTCTCGGGATTAAGCGAGGCGGACAGGGTGATCGCTCCCTTCCCGGAGGACCTCGCGGACGGCGCGAAGGTGATCGAAAAGAGGGGATAGCATGCGCCTCATCCTCGAGCTTGCCGTCACGCATATCGCCGGACGCGGTCGGCAGACCATCGTGGCCGTTCTGGGCGTCGCCCTCGGGGTCGGCTTTTCGGTCGCCATGGCGGCGCTCATGCAGGGGACCGAGAAGGATTTCATCGCCCAACTCGTCGACACCATGCCCCATGTGCAGATCACCGACGAGCGCCGCGCCGCGCGCCGGCAGCCGGCGGAGGATCTGTTTCCCGCAGCGAGCTTCGAGGGCCTGAGGCCGAAGGAGGATCGCCGCGGCATCCTCAACCCGGCCGCGGCGGCTTCCTTGCGCGCCTGGGTGCCGGGCCGCATGGCGCAGAGCCTGCGCACACAGGGGGTGGTTCGCTATGCCGGACGCGACGTGGGCGTCTCCATCGTCGGCATCGATCCGGAG
>DASQTM010000124.1:0-12341 GCA_035641875.1 Microvirga sp.
CGGAGAACGGATCGGGAGCTTTCTCAGGGGCCGCCGGCGCTTCCATGGCCCGAGGGGGAGGAGGAGGCGCGGGCTGGGCGGGCATGGGCGGGGGAGGGGGCAGGAACGGCTCGGAGGAGGCGCGCGGCGGCTCGGCCGCACGGGCGGGCTTGAGCTCCTCCGCAAGATCGTCCTCCTCCACCGGCTCCCGGCTGGGGGCGTCGGGCTCCTCGTGAGCCGAACCGGCCCCGACGAGATCGTCCTCGTCCTCCGCCCGGTCATGGACCGCCCGCAGCGCTGCGGGCGCCGGAGGCATCGCGGGAGGGGATACCGGCGCGGCGGGGCGCTTGAGGGCTTCTTCCAGCTGCTTGGCCATATCGGACAGCACCGCCGCGTCCGGCCTCTGCCTGTCCACCGGCGTATCCCGTCCCTCGGGAGCCGGCTCGGGAGCGCGGACGATCTCCGGCTGCGGGGGAGGTGGCGGCGCAGGCGGCGTTGGAGGAACCGGGGTCGGCCGCGACTGGAAGGCTGGCGGCGTGATCACCGGACGGGGCTCGCGGCGCTCGACCACGGGCTCGGGTGCGGAGGGAGCGCTCGGGACGGAAGGCGCCCTGGCCTCCGCCCGGAGACCCTGGACGGCAGGAGCCGCGGAGACGGTCACCGCGTCGGGCCTCAGGACCGGTTCGGGATGGGCCGATGCGGGGCCGCCCACCTGCGCCACGGGGGCGAGTTCCTGGTCGGCGTCGGATTCCCCTGCGGGACGTCTCACGAGGTTGCCGAGCTGCGCCGCCAGCTGCGTTTCGATGGTCGGGCGTCCGGGCGAGTCAACCTGGGGACGGGGGGGCGGATCGAGGACGGGCTCCAGGCGCTCCGGGCCCGCCTCTTGAGATTGGGCGGACGTGCGCGCGCCGGCCACGCGGACGATGTTGGTTTCGATCACCACGTCGTTGAGCCCGCCGATCAGCAGGAGATGCTCCACATTGTCCCGGCGCAGCAGCACGAGCTGGCGCTGCCGGTCGAGATCGTAGATGTCGACGATGCCGATCCGCGGCTGGCGGCTGCGGCCGCGGTCACTGCCCGGCAGCATCAGGCGGGCGCCCGTGAGCTTGCGGGCGACCAGGAAGAAGATCAGGAGCAGGACGAGGAAGATCGCTACAGCGGCGGCGATTTGGACCGGCCTTGACGCTTCGATACCGAAAAAAGATGACACGATGAACTCTCAAGCCTTGTGGGGGCCTTTGCAGGCCAGTTCTGTGGCGGTTGTATCACATCGGCCGCCAATGCGAGCGGCAAGGTTAACCGATGGTTAACGGCTCTGCCTTCGCATGGGGCGTCGCGGACAGGGCGCCCTCTCACCCCTTCCCGGATGCGCTCCGGCCGCCTTGCAATACAAGGGAATGTGGCCTCAATCGTCCAAAGCTCAAGGCCGAAGCCTCGGCAAAGGGGATGCGCCCCTTGCGCTGCCCCTTGATGCCGCCTTAGAGGACAGTCAATAGATTCCGTGTAGGACGCTTCTTCGAAGTTCACGCGGAATGCTGCAGTCCCGCCGGCGCCGTCGGGCGCGCCGCCTTCCTTGAGGGATATTGAAACTCCATGGCTCACATGGGCGATACGTCAAAGGCCGCGACCATCGACCGTTCCGACCGCCCGGGTCATATCGGGCTGGTCCTGCTGCTCGCCGGCGTCCTGGTCGGGGCGATCCTGAGCCTGCGTTTCCTGAGCAGCGAGCAGGCCCAGCCGCTGATCCTGGGATTGCTGGCGTTCTTCGCCATGGCCGGCGTGTTCTTTCTCTTCGCCATCGCCATCGGGGTTATTCAGTTCGCCGGGCAGGTCGCCCGAAACGACATCACCAAGCTCATGGCGGACGCCTCGGGCGAGGGGCTGGTCGTGATCGAGGACGACGGGCGGATCATCTACGCCAACGAAACCTATCTCTCCCTCGCAGGGGCGGATGGGGGCGACGTGCGGCCCATCGAGCGCCTGTTCATGGGCGCTCCGGAGGTGTCCGAGGCGATCTACCGGCTGGCGCAGGCCGCCCGGGAGCACCGCACCGGGACGGAGGAGGTCCGCCTCTCGCCGGCCCTGGGCGGGACGCAGGAATTCGGCTGGTATCGCGTTCGCGTCCGGCCGGTGCCGCGCCCCGGCGGCCGGCAGGCGGCCCTGTGGACGATCTCCGACATCACCCATGAGCGGGAGCGCCAGGAGAACGTCTTCCAGGAACTCCAGCACGCCATCGACTATCTCGACCACGCTCCGGCAGGCTTCCTGTCCATTGATCCGGGCGGCTCGATCATCTACCTCAACGCCACGCTCGCCTCCTGGCTCGATTACGACCTGGCCCAGGTGGGCTCCGGGGGCCTGAGCCTGGCCGATATCGTGCCGCGCAACGTAGTGGCGATGATGACCTCCTTCTCGGGGGAGCCGGGCGCGGTGCGCACGGAAACCTTCGACCTGGACCTGCGCCGCCGCAACGGCCAGTTCCTGCCGGTGCGCCTCTACCACCGCATCGCCTTCGGGCAGGACGGCCGGATGGGAGCCTCGCGCACCCTCGTGCTCAACCGCTCGCCCGGCCTCGACGTGGACGAGGGGCAGCGGGCCGCGGAGGTGCGCTTCGCCCGGTTCTTCAACAACACCCCCATCGCCATCGCGACCGTCAACCGCGCGGGCCGGATCATCCACGCCAACGCGCCCTTCACCCGGCTGTTCGGCGCCCTGCCGCGCACGGGCGAAGGCGGTCAGGAGGGCGGCTCCATCGTCGACGCCTTCCACAAAGGCAGCCCCATCGAGGTGGCCCTCAAGGCGGCGGCCGAGAACCGGGGCGACATCCAACCCCTCGAGCTTCAGACCGCCGGGGAGAACGGCGGCTCCGTGCGCCTGTGGGTCTCTCCCGTGGGGGACACGGGCCAGGACGGCGAGACGGCCATCCTCTATGCCCTCGACACCACCGATTTCCGAAAGGTGGAGGAGCAGCTCGCCCAGTCCCAGAAGATGAACGCGGTGGGCCAGCTCGCGGGCGGCGTGGCCCACGACTTCAACAACGTGCTCCAGGCGATCATCGGCTACAGCGATCTGCTTCTGGCCAACCACAGGCCCACCGATCCGTCCTTCCAGGACATCATGCAGATCAAGCAGAACGCCAACCGGGCCGCGAGCCTGGTGCGCCAGCTCTTGGCCTTCTCCCGCCGCCAGACCCTGCGGCCGGAGGTTCTGAACCTCAACGACCGGCTCTACGACCTGTCCATGCTGCTGAAGCGCCTCCTGGGCGAGCGGGTGGAGCTCGACCTCAGCCATGGCCGCGACCTGTGGTTCGTGAAGGCGGACGTGAACCAGTTCGAGCAGGTGGTGGTCAACCTGGCCGTCAACGCCCGGGACGCCATGCCGAGCGGCGGCAAGCTCGCCATCCGCACGGCCAACGTCCCCGAGGCCGATGCGGCCCGCCTGAACGTCAGCGCCATGCCGCCCGCCGATTACGTGGTGGTGGAGGTGTCGGACACCGGCACCGGCATGACCGCGGAGGTGATGGACAAGATCTTCGAGCCCTTCTTCACCACCAAGGAGGTGGGCAAGGGCACCGGGCTCGGCCTCTCCACCGTGTTCGGCATCGTCAAGCAGTCCGGCGGCTTCATCGACGTGGATTCGCGGGTCGGCCAGGGCACCACCTTCCGCATCTACCTGCCGCGCCATATCCCCGAAGCCCAGGAAGCGCCCGAGGAGGCCAAGACCGAGACCGTCAAGAAGCCCGCCGCCGACATGACCGGCCAGGGCACGATCCTCCTGGTGGAGGACGAGGACCCGGTCCGCGCCGTGAACGCCAGGGCGCTCACCGCCCGCGGCTACACGGTGCTGGAGGCCGCCTCCGGCATCGAGGCCATGGAGATCATCACCGAGCGCGGGGCCCCGGTGGACCTGGTGGTGTCCGACGTGGTGATGCCCGAAATGGACGGCCCGACGCTGCTCGGCGAGCTGCGCAAGCTCTACCCGGACCTGAAGGTGATTTTCGTCTCCGGCTACGCCGAGGAAGCCTTCCGCAAGAACCTGCCCGAAGGGGAGGAATTCAACTTCCTGCCCAAACCCTTCAGCCTGCGCCAGTTGGTGGAGACCGTGAAGCAGGTGATCGGGCGGTAAGTTGCTAGGCAGATGGAAGGCGAGGGTCCTTTGCAGAGTGCAAAGCTTGACCTCATCGGAAGCAGCCCTATCTTGGAAATGAAGTATCATTTCATAAGTTGCGGTTGGCGCCATGAAGGCTTGGTATTGGAGACTATCGGGCGGCTCAGTCACTTCGATGATGGTAGCCGGTTTTGTCACTATCTCGGCGATCGCGGCATTGACCGAAGCGCCTCTCGCTCGTTCATCGAGTGACAGTGAGACCTGTCGAATAGCCACTGAAGCCTTCATGCGGGGGGACACCGATGCGGCACTTGCCGCCATCGGCCCAGAGCCGAGCCGGCGCAAAGCACTTCAAGATCATCTGACGCGCATGAACTACATGCTCGTCGGAGCGGTCAAAGGCAAGAAGCCGCGCCTGGAGCGCACGCTTAAGGACATCGAACTCGACAGATCCCCCGTATCCTTGCAGATTTGGAGTTTTGGAGAAGAGGAAATTTTTTTGATAGGCTGCCTCTTTCGGATCGAAGGGGACGGAACCTTACGTTTTGAACTCCAACTTCGCCAGTCTGTGGAGGATATCTTGGAAGGGTTTAAGGCCAGACTGAAGGAGACAAAGACCTAAGACGTTAGTTGCTTCCAAACTCTCTCGGGCTCGGAGGTGCAGGAACCTTGATAGCCGTCAAGGTCTTGAAAAATATAAGCATTATTTCTGCTTCATTGTGCCCCAGGCAATCCTGTAGATTTCCGTTCCGAGAACGAAAAATGAACTTGCGAACGAGAACAAAATGAGTACATATATCTCCTCAACATCGCGTTGAGATTCAACCTCCCTCCGTGCCATAAGGATGTCTGGTCATGTCGCAGTCTTCTCTGAGACTGGTGGAAAGCTCATCAATGGATAAAGAAAAAACCAAGGCTCTCGACGCGGCGCTGTCCCAGATCGAACGCGCCTTCGGCAAGGGCTCGATCATGCGGCTGGGCAAGGGTCAGCAGCCGGTGGAGATCGAAACCGTCTCGACGGGATCGCTCGGCCTCGATATCGCGCTCGGCGTCGGTGGCCTGCCGCGCGGCCGCGTCGTCGAGATCTACGGGCCCGAATCCTCGGGCAAGACCACCCTTGCCCTGCACACCATCGCCGAGGCCCAGAAGAAGGGCGGCGTCTGCGCCTTCGTGGACGCGGAGCATGCCCTCGATCCGGTCTATGCCCGCAAGCTCGGGGTCAACCTGGACGACCTGCTGATCTCCCAGCCCGACACGGGCGAGCAGGCGCTCGAGATCTGCGACACCCTGGTGCGCTCCGGCGCGGTGGACGTGCTCGTGATCGACTCCGTGGCGGCGCTCACTCCCAAGGCCGAGCTCGACGGCGAGATGGGCGACGTGCAGCCCGGCCTCCAGGCGCGCCTCATGAGCCAGGCCCTGCGCAAGCTCACCGGTTCGATCTCCCGGTCGAAGACCATGGTGATCTTCATCAACCAGATCCGCATGAAGATCGGCGTCATGTACGGGAGCCCTGAGACCACCACGGGCGGCAACGCCCTGAAGTTCTACGCCTCCGTGCGCCTCGACATCCGCCGCGTCTCGACCCTGAAGGACCGCGACGATCCCATCGGCAACTCGGTGCGGGTCAAGGTGGTCAAGAACAAGGTGGCTCCGCCCTTCAAGCAGGTCGAGTTCGACATCATGTTCGGCGAGGGCGTCTCCAAGGTGGGCGAGCTCATCGATCTCGGCGTCAAGGCCGGCATCGTCGAGAAGTCCGGCGCCTGGTTCTCCTACGACAGCCAGCGCCTGGGCCAGGGCCGCGAGAACTCGAAGCAGTTTCTGCGCGACAATCCCGAGGTCGCCGACAAGATCGAGGGTCTCATCCGCCAGAACGCCGGCCTGCTCGCCGACCGCATCCTGGACCAGGCGACGCCCACCGCGGACGATCTGGACGAGGGTTCCGCAGAATAAGCTTTTGCTCTCCTTCAAGGGCAAACAAAGGGCCGTCGCGAGAGATCGCGGCGGTCTTTTTTGTTTCAGTGCGCTGTGCGTAGGGGTGACGAAGGCGCAAGTTTCTGTTTCCGCATGAGTGAAACAAAATACCATCGGCGGGAGATGATTGTTCCTGACGATGAGCCAAACCATGAGTGACGAGAGCCGTGAGGGCATCCCCCAGCCTGTTTTTCCCCAGGATGTTCTGGGGCAGACGAACTGGCGCATTCACGTGCCGAGCATGAGCTACGAGACCTATCTTGCCGCTCAGAGGAGCGTCAGGAGCCGATTGAGGCAACAGCTGCGCCGCAAGTTGCTTCCGACGCTGGTGAGCACGTGGCTCATTGTCTTCTTTGGAGTCCTTATTCTAACGGCAATCTATAAGTTGACCGACTTTGGGCCGGTAATTCTCTTCATGATACTATCTCTCGCTTCATTGGCATTGCATGTCATGAATTACCAAAGGATCGTTTACAGAAATGTGTTCGAAGCCGGGATGTATCATGACTTCACTGTTTCCATCGGGGACAACGGAATACTGCTCGAGTCTAAGGATTACATGCAGTTCTTCACATGGAGCCTGATCAGATCCGTCACCGGGAGCAAGCACGGTCTCGTGGTCCTGACACGGTCCTACGTGGCCGCCATCATTCCCGAGGCGGACCTGCAGCAGATTGCCAACCGTGACGCCATGCTGGCTTTCATCGAGGCGAAGATCGCCCGCGCAACCGACACGGCGGGCTCTTCCCGTCCCGCGGAGGATTGGTTGCGGGCTCGTTCGCCTGGGGTTCTCCTGAAGGCCGAAACCTCAAGCCCGAAACGCCGCCTCGACAGGGCGGGTGCGGACGGATAAAACCGGCCTCCACAACAGCTTTACGGGCTGCGAGAAGCCCCCTTCATCCGAGTTTGAAAAACCCATGACCCGAAACACCCTCTCCGGCGTCAACGAAATCCGGTCGGCCTTCCTCGATTACTTCGCCAAGAACGGCCATGAGGTCGTGGCCTCGAGCCCCCTCGTGCCGCGCAACGACCCGACCCTGATGTTCACCAATGCCGGCATGGTGCAGTTCAAGAACGTGTTCACCGGGGTTGAGAAGCGGCCCTACAGCCGGGCGGCCACCTCGCAGAAATGCGTGCGCGCGGGCGGCAAGCACAACGATCTCGACAACGTGGGCTACACCGCCCGCCACCACACCTTCTTCGAGATGCTGGGCAATTTCTCCTTCGGCGACTACTTCAAGCCGCAGGCCATCGAGCTTGCCTGGAACCTGATCACGAAGGAGTTCGACCTTCCCAAGGACAAGCTTCTCGTCACCGTCTACCATGACGACGACGAGGCGGCGGACCTGTGGAAGAAGATCGCCGGGTTCTCGGATTCCAAGATCATCCGCATCCCGACCTCGGACAATTTCTGGCAGATGGGCGACACCGGCCCCTGCGGTCCGTGCTCGGAAATCTTCATCGATCAGGGCGAGTCCCTGTGGGGCGGCCCTCCCGGCAGCCCGGAGGAGGACGGGGACCGGTTCCTGGAGTTCTGGAACCTCGTGTTCATGCAATACGAGCAGATCGAGCCCGGCAACCGCATCGGCCTGCCCAAGCCCTCCATCGACACCGGCATGGGCCTGGAGCGCATCTCCGCGATCCTCCAGGGCGTGCATTCCAACTACGATACGGACCTGTTCCGCACCCTGATCGAGGCCGTGGCCCACGCCACCGGCGTGGCGCCGGAGGGCGACCGCAAGGCCTCGCACCGGGTGATCGCCGATCACCTGCGCACCTCCTGCTTCCTGGTGGCCGACGGCGTGCTGCCGTCCAACGAGGGCCGCGGCTACGTGCTCCGCCGCATCATGCGCCGCGCCATGCGCCATGCGCAGCTTCTCGGCTCCCGGGACCCGCTCATGTACCGCCTCGTGCCAGCCCTGGTGCGCGAGATGGGACAGGCCTATCCGGAACTGATCCGCGCCGAGGCGCTGATCACCGAGACCCTGAAGCTCGAGGAAACCCGCTTCCGCAAGACCCTGGAGCGCGGCCTGTCGATCCTCGACGAGGAAACCCGCAGCCTGGCGAAGGGCCAGAACCTTTCGGGCGACACCGCCTTCACCCTCTATGACACCTACGGCTTCCCCCTCGACCTGACCCAGGACGCCCTGAAGCCCCGCGGCATCGGGGTCGATACGGAGGCCTTCGACGCCGCCATGCAGCGCCAGCGCGAGAAGGCCCGCGCGGCCTGGTCCGGCTCCGGCGAGGCGGCGACGGAAACCGTGTGGTTCGGCGTGAAGGAGCGCACCGGCGCCACCGAGTTCCTCGGCTACGACACGGAGATCGCCGAGGGCATGGTCCTGGCGCTCCTGAAGGACGGCAAGGAGGTTGAGGAGCTGAAGGCCGGCGAGACCGGCCTCCTGGTCCTGAACCAGACCCCGTTCTACGCCGAATCCGGCGGTCAGGTCGGCGATACCGGCCTCGTGCAGGGGGAGGGCGCGCGGGTGCGCGTCACCAATACCGAGAAGAAGCTCGGCGACCTCTTCGTGCACCATGTGACCGTGGAGCACGGCGCGCTGAAGCCCAACCAATCCCTGGAGCTGATCGTCGATCACGAGCGCCGCTCGGCGGTGCGCTCGAACCATTCCGCGACCCATCTCCTGCACGAGGCCCTGCGCCAGGTGCTCGGCGACCATGTGGCCCAGAAGGGTTCGCTCGTGGCCCCCGACCGCCTGCGCTTCGACTTCAGCCACCCCAAGCCCATCGACGACGGCGAACTCGCCCGGGTCGAGGACATCGCCAACCGGGTGCTGCTTCAGAACGAGCCGGTGGTCACCAAGTTGATGGCCGTGGACGAGGCTATCGAGTCCGGGGCCCGCGCGCTCTTCGGCGAAAAATATGGCGACGAGGTTCGCGTCGTCTCCATGGGCAAGGGCGAGGGCAACAAGACGTACTCGGTCGAGCTCTGCGGCGGCACCCATGTGAGCCGCACCGGCGACATCGGCGTGGTCACCATCGTGTCGGAAGGCGCGGTCGCGGCGGGCGTGCGCCGCCTCGAGGCCATGACGGGGGAGGCGGCGCGCCGTCATCTCGCCGAGGAAAGCCGCCGCCTGCGCGAGATCGCGGGCTTGCTCAAGACCCCGGTGGACGAGACAGCCTCACGCTTGGCCGCGTTGCTTGAGGATAAGCGCAAGCTGGAGCGCGAGCTGCAGGAGGCGCGCCGCAAGCTCGCCATGGGCGGCGGCGCGGGCGGGGGCGATCCGATCCGCGACGTGGCCGGGGTGAAGCTCATGGCCCGCTCCGTCTCGGGCGTCGAGATGAAGGACCTCAAGAGCCTGGCGGACGAGGGCAAGAAGCGCCTCGGCTCCGGCATCGTGGCCATCGTGGGCGTGGCGGAGGACGGCAAGGCGGGCATCGTGGTCGGCGTCACGGAAGACCTGACGGCCAAGTTCGACGCGGTCGCCCTCGTGCGTGTCGGTTCGGAGAAGCTCGGCGGCAAGGGCGGCGGCGGCCGCCGCGACATGGCCCAGGCCGGCGGTCCTGACGGCGAGCAGGCGGAGGCCGCGCTTGCGGCCATCGAGGCGGCCATGGCCGCCGCCTGAGGGGTATCGCTTCCCGGCCGCTCGGGTGCATGACGCAGCCCGAGATACCGGGCTGTCCGCCCCTGGCGCGGTGAGCGTTCATGGATTCGCGCGAAGGCGCGACCCTTCGGGTCCGCCTGCGCGAATGGCCGGTGGAGGCTCGGCGGCCTCAATCGTGGTCGGGATGCTGGCGCGAGGCCATTCGGGCCAGCTCCTCCGGCGTCGCGCCGTCCTCGGTGCGCTCCCCCGGCAGGTCGTGAAGAGCCGCGAAGGCCGGAAGCATGCTCTCGATGCCGTATTGGATTTCAGGACTCACCCGGCCCGGCTCGTCGAGGCTGCCGATGGAGACGCAGATCCGGTCCCGCTCCACATAGGCGAAGGTGAGCGGGGTGCCGCAATCCCGGCAGAAGCCCCGCTCCACGGCGTCCGAACTCTTGAAGATGCCCGGCTCCCCCTTCGTCCAGGCGAGATCCCGTCGCGGCACGCCGGTCAGGGCGGCAAAGTAATTGCCGAAGGCCTTCTGGCACATGCGGCAATGGCAGATGCTGGCATGGGTCGGCTCGGACCGGAGCGCATAGCGCACCGCGCCGCACTGGCAGCCGCCCTTTATGAGGGGATCTTTCTGAGCGTGTTCAATCATCTATGCTGCCTCGTCGCCGAACGTGCCCGGACCGGGTGCGCCCATCATGTCATGTCGCGCTGCGGCGTCTCAAGAGGCAGGCCTCCTTTGGAAGCCCTTGCGACCGCCTCTTGGCCGTCGTCGGCCCGGGGCAAGGGAATCGACCGGCGCGATGGGACGGAGCCTTTTTTCCACTCATTCTACCGATGACCTGCCTTCGGCCTGACTTTGGCGCAGGAGGGACTGCTGTCTTACCGATAGCCTGGGTAGGAGTGGTTGAAGAGCAGCGCATCCGGACGGCTGCGCATCTTCTCCTCCAAGCACGCGTCCTCTCCCACAAACCCCTGCAGGTGCGAATACTTCTGCCGGATCTCATCCAGGCTGATGTTCTGCTCGATCCGCGGGCGGGCCACGCACACGGCTCCCCGCGGGCTCCAGGCGGCTTCGACGGTCATCCCGGGGGCATAGGCCGGCTGCTGAATGCCGAATCGATCATAGATGTCGATCGGGGTTCCGTTGCGGGTGGTGCCGCGATCACCGCCGTAGCTGGCCGTAACGAGGTTGACACAGGCTTGGTGAAGAGCCTGCAAGGAAGGGCCCTCCTTTGTGGTGTGCCAGGGCTGATAGCCAAAGCGCACGCATTTGCCGACAGCGCCCCCAGTGCAGGTGAGGCCGGCCGGCTCCCCCGGAACCTGGAGCGGAAAACCCAGGCGCTGCCCGTTGGGGTCCGGCTCGCACAGCTCTTGAGAGGATCCTGCGCTGTTCTCAACGAGGAAACGATACAGAAAGATCTCACCGCCATAAGGCGGCTTTTCACGCGCCACCGAGGCAATTCGGATCCGCCCCTGCGGCAGCACCAGGACCGCTCCCGCGAGCGCTTCCCCGCGCAGGACTCGGCCATTGTCTTGCTCGAGCACGAACTCGGTGCCTTCGACCCGCAGCTGCGGGGCAGCCTGCCCAGGGCCGGAGAGAAGGACGAGGGCGGCCAGTCCGGTGCACAATCCTACAGGTGTTGACCAGGTCATGAGTTCACCTCCGATCGGGAGAGGGCGCCACCGGCAGTCACACCGGTAGCGCGAAGGGCTTTAGCGCAGCACCACAACCGTGCCGTTGCTGAGCTCGATGCTCTCAATTGAGGAGGAAAGGTCGATGGAAGGTATCGTCCTCTGCCCATTCGGGGTGAGTGCGTTGGGCGTGAGCGCATTCGGAGTGAGTGCGTTGGGCGTGAGCGCATTCGGAGTGAGCGCGTTGGGCGTAAGAGCATTTGGAGTGAGCGCATTTGTCGTAATCTCAGCAGCTGCGCCGCTGTTCATTGCAGCCAAAGCCAAGCCGCCCATCAGGAAAGCCGTTACAGTTTTCGTAATCTTGCTCATAGTCTTCCTCATTCATTTCACGTAGAGTCACCGGCGGTGACCGGCTCGGACTGAATATCATTTCGTTACGGAAGTCTAGATGTGCGAATGCACTGTTTTGAACATTTATTTCAAAAAACAGCCTTAAAACGCATGAAATAGCCAGATGCAAAGTACCTTTGTAATATTGCAAGACAGCTGCCATTACTAGAAGTTACAGAGGTTACTGAGAAACAATCAAGCAGATACATGGCGGAAACGGGTTGGATGAGCAGCCTGTCTAATCGCGATGAACTGATTCTGTATCTTTGAGGCTACTTGGCTCTTCTGCCGGCGCTACTTGGACTGCAACAGCGCATCGGCCATCTGCTCCAGCCGTGTGCGCTGCTCAGGGGCGAGGCGGGCGATCTTGGCCGGAAGCCTGGGATTGATCCCCAGCCGCAGCTCATTCCTCGGGCGCCGCTCGCAGAACCAGCCTACCCCCAGGTCTACCAGGACGCTCTGGAGTCTCTCGCGGGCGCCGAGACCCTGGCCAACAACCTGTTCGGCAACCACAACATCGGTTTGATGGCTGAGTTGTGGGCTTGAACCGCCCTGACGACATCGGGTTCTAGATGCTTGATCCCGGAGTTTGGTGTTGCACACTTGTCGCCTGAATGGAATGCGCTGTCGGCCAAGTTCTTCATGGGAGCGCTGGTACAACAGAGCGGCTGCCGACTGCGCGGCGGCGCACCAAAGGGTAAAGCCAACGGG
>DASQTM010000125.1:0-4508 GCA_035641875.1 Microvirga sp.
CCCGCCATGTCCCGGGCGGGCGGGTTGAGGGCCGGGCGGCTGCCGATCTGGGTCTTCTCGACGTAGAACAGGGCGCTGCCCGCCGCGGTGATCTCGGCCGGGCTGAAGGAGCCGAAGGCGTCGAGCGTCGCCACCCCGAAATAATCCTTCAGCCGCCGCTCGGCGGAGGCTGGATCGAGGCCTTCCCGGGACAGGGGCGTGATGGAGGCTCCCGTCTCCCGCCAGAAGCCCGCAAGCTCCGGATCGTCGTGGATCACGTCCGGCACCAGGATCTCGCGAGGCTCGAAGCGGGCGATCTCGGCCGGAAGGCCGGCGGCGTCCGTCTCGCTCAACACGAATTGGCCCGTGGAGATGTCCAGCGCCGCCAGGCCGTAGCACCACCCCGTGTCGGAGGACCGCCGCCGGGCGACCGCCAGAAGGTAGTTGGCGCGGCCGGGCTCCAGCAGGCGCTCCTCCGTGATGGTGCCCGGGGTGACGAGCCGCACCACGTCCCGGCGCACCACGGATTTCCCGCCGCGCTTCTTCGCCTCGGCCGGGTCCTCGGTCTGCTCGCACACCGCCACCCGGTGGCCGAGGCCGATCAGCCGCTGGAGGTAGTCGTCCGCCCGCTCCACGGGCACGCCGCACATGGGGATGTCCTGCCCCTGGTGCCGGCCGCGCTTGGTGAGCACGATGCCGAGCGCCTGGCTGGCGATCTCCGCATCCTCGAAGAAGAGCTCGTAGAAATCGCCCATCCGGTAGAACAGCAGGCTGTCCGGATTGGCCGCCTTGATCTCGATATACTGCGCCATCATGGGCGTGACGCGGCTGTCCTGCGCCAGGCCGGACCCGGCGGGGGAGTCGGCGCCCGCGGGGGGCTGTCGGAGAGCTTGGGATGCCATCGGCCTCATCTGGCGGCTGAATTCCACCGTTCGGCGCCCAGTCCGGAGGCGCGCAACGGGGAAGAGCGGGGGTTGGGATCGAGCATCAGCCGGGATACCGCTCGAACTTGGGCAGGTTGTGGGCGGTTTCCATCCAAGGGACCTGCTCGGCCGTCTGGATGTGCGCCTGCGCCGGCAGACGGTTGGGCTCGTCGAGGGTGCCGGTCTGGACATCGATCAGCCCGGGCAGGAGTTCTTCATTGATATAGAAGAGGCTGGTGCCGCAGTCGCGGCAGAAGAGCCTCCGGCCATGTTCCGATGACCTGTAGGTCTGCGGATCACCGACGATGCGGACCCGATCGGCGGGCAGCATCGCCCAGGCCACCATGGGAGCGCCGGCGTGACGGCGGCAGTCCGAACAATGGCATAGGGCGTGGTGAAGCACTTCGCCCGACATCTCGTATCGGATGCGCCCGCAGTGGCACTGGCCTCGCAACATCATCTGTTTCCCCGTGACGGCTCTGCGCCTTGTAGCTCATCTCGCTACCGCGCTCCAGGTCTCTCGCCGGTTGCCAGCGGCCCGTGGAAGGAGGCGCCAAGGGTTGGCAAGGGTTCGATCGAGACCACTAGCAAAGCCTGGGCGCGGTTTCATCCCTGGCATGGGGTCCGAAGGGAGGGTGTGGACAAGTCTTGAGGGAAGCTGCCACCATGGCCTAAGGTCACACCCCCTCGGAAACGCCTTCACCACAACGCCAAGCGGAATCCCATGACCGATGATCAGCGCCCGCCTCACCGCAAACGCCCGACCTTCACGGACCAGGAGGCGCTGCAGTTCCACGCCCATGGCCGCCCCGGCAAGCTCGAAGTGGTCCCGACCAAGCCCATGGCGACCCAGCGGGACCTGTCGCTCGCCTATTCGCCGGGCGTGGCCGTCCCGGTTCTGGCCATCGCGGAAAATCCCTCGCTCGCCTTCGACTACACCACCCGGGCCAACATGGTGGCGGTGATCTCCAACGGCACGGCCATCCTGGGCCTGGGCAATCTCGGAGCCCTGGCGTCGAAGCCGGTGATGGAGGGCAAGTCGGTGCTGTTCAAGCGCTTCGCCGACGTGGACTCCATCGACCTCGAAGTGGACACGGAGGATGCGGACGCCTTCATCAACTGCGTGCGCTATCT
This sequence comes from Microvirga sp., assembly GCA_035641875.1. Classification (GTDB taxonomy): domain Bacteria; phylum Pseudomonadota; class Alphaproteobacteria; order Rhizobiales; family Beijerinckiaceae; genus Microvirga. The sequence goes on from DASQTM010000125.1 coordinate 2,037, forward strand.
CGGCCCGTCCTTCGGCGGCATCAACCTGGAGGACATCAAGGCGCCGGAATGCTTCATCATCGAGGAGCGCCTGCGGGAGCTCATGGACATCCCCGTGTTCCATGACGACCAGCACGGCACGGCGATCATCGCCGCCGCGGGCCTCATCAACGCCCTGCACCTCACCGGCCGCGACATGGCCGAAACGAAGCTCGTGGTGAACGGGGCGGGCGCTGCGGGCATCGCCTGCACCGAGCTTCTCAAGGCCATGGGCTTTGCGCCCAACAACGTGATCCTCTGCGACACCAAGGGGGCGATCTACCGGGGCCGCACCGAGGGCATGAACCAGTGGAAATCCGCCCATGCGGCGGAAACCTCGGCCCGCACCCTGGCCGATGCCCTCGACGGGGCCGACGCGGTGTTCGGATTGTCGGCGAAGGGCGCGTTCACGGACGACATGATTCGCTCCATGGCGCCCAATCCCATCATCTTCGCCATGGCCAATCCCGACCCGGAGATCACCCCGGAGGAGGTGGCGCGCATCCGCGACGACGTGATCATCGCCACGGGCCGCTCGGACTACCCGAACCAGGTCAACAACGTGCTGGGCTTCCCCTACATCTTCCGCGGGGCCCTGGACGTGCAGGCCACCACCATCAACATGGAGATGAAGATCGCCGCCGCCCAGGCGCTCGCGGAACTCGCCCGGGAGGACGTGCCGGACGAGGTCGCGGCCGCCTACCAGGGCGCGCGCCCGCGCTTCGGCCGCGACTACATCATCCCCGTGCCCTTCGATCCGCGCCTGATCCATACGATCCCCATGGCGGTGGCCAGGGCGGCGATGGATACGGGCGTGTCCCGGCGGCCCATCGTCGACATGCCGGCCTACAAGGCGCAGCTCTCCGCCCGGCGCGATCCGGTGGCCGGCACCCTCAACCGCATCTTCGAGCGGGTGCGCAAGTTCCCCAAGCGCGTGGTGTTCGCGGAGGGCGAGGAGGAGCGGGTGATCCGCGCCGCGCTCTCCTTCATGAACCAGGGGCTCGGCAAGGCCATCCTCGTGGGACGCGAGGACCGCATCATGGAAACCGCCGCCCAGGCCGGCATCGATCTCGAGGGCCGCGAAGGCGTCGAGATCCACAATGCGCGGCTGTCCCAGCGCAACAGCACCTATGCGCAGTTCCTCTACGAGCGCCTGCAGCGCAAGGGCTACCTGTTCCGCGACTGCCAGCGGCTGATCAATCAGGACCGCAACCATTTCGCCGCCTCCATGGTGGCCCTGGGCGATGCGGACGCCATGGTGACCGGGGCGACCCGCAACTACTCGACGGCGCTGGCCGACGTGCGCCACGTGATCGACGCAAAGCCCGGCCACCGGGTCATCGGCGTGTCCCTGTGCCTGGCGCGCGGCCACACGGTGCTCGTGGCCGATACGGCCATCCACGAGATGCCGAACGCGCAGGAGCTTGCGGAGATCGCCATCGAGACCGCGGGAGCGGCGCGGCGCTTGGGCTACGAGCCTCGCGTGGCGCTGCTGTCGTTCTCCACCTTCGGCCATCCGAGGGCGGAGCGCGCCGAGAAGATCCAGGAGGCGGTGGAGATCCTCGACCGGATGCGCGTCGATTTCGAGTATGACGGCGAGATGTCGGCGGATGTAGCCCTCAACCGGGACATCATGGCGCAATATCCCTTCAGCCGCCTGACGGGTCCGGCGAACGTGCTCGTCATGCCAGCCTTCCACTCGGCCTCCATCTCGACCAAGATGCTGCAGGAACTCGGCGGCGCGATGGTGCTCGGCCCCATGGTGGTGGGCCTCGACAAGCCGATCCAGATCGTGTCGCTCGGCGCGACGGACAACGACATCGTCAACATGGCGGCGCTTGCGGCCTACAATATCGGCGGCTAGGGCATTTTTTCGGCGAAGTGGATCCGGTTCGCCGCAAAAAATGCGGCGCAGCAAAGACGAGAGCTGATTCCACGGGAGTGGAATCAGCTTCAGGCACCGGGCTCAGCGCAGCCCCTGCGCCACCAGAAGGACGCCGCCGCACACGATGGCGGCGTCCAGAATGGCGTTGTGGATGTGGATGGGCAGGGCCCTGGTGAGCCGCTTGGCGATGAAGGCTCCGGGCGTGGCCGACGCGCCGATGATCAGCGCCATGATCCAGGATGACGCGGGAAGCGCGCCGAAGGCCTGGAAGAGTCCCGATTTCGCAACGCCCAGGAACAGCGAGATGGCCGCATCCGTGGCGATGACCCCCCGCCCGTTCAGTCCCGACGCCATGAGGATCGACAGCAGGACCACGCCGGAGCCCGCCGTGCCGCCGACGAGGAATCCATAGCCGGCCCCGGCGGCGGCCAGACCCCCGCCCTGCAGCCGCACCTGCATTCGCTTGAGGGTGAGCCGGGCCGGAACCATGAGGATCAGGAAGGCCCCGATGGTAAGCGCGGCGCCGCGTCCGGTGAGGAAAGTATAGCCATAGGCTCCGAGCAGGCATG
>DASQTM010000126.1:0-4794 GCA_035641875.1 Microvirga sp.
TCCCATAGCCGATCCACCTCCGCCTGATCGGCGCAGCTCACGAACAGGGAAATGGCCGGGGTGAACTGGTAATGCGGCCCGCCGTTCAGGCTGATATAGCTCGCCCCCGCCAGGGTGAACTCGACGCCGAACGGCAGGACAGCGTCGATCCGCGAGTCCGGCAGCAGGGAGACGTAGAACCGCGCCGCCTCTTCGGCCTTTCCGTCGAACCATAGGCAAGGCGCGATCTTGGACATGAGAGCATCCTTCACTTCAGTTAGCTGAAAATCTCTTGAGTAGGCGCTAGCGCACGAGCGGCAGCAACGCCCGCAATCGCGGCTCGCGCAGCCAGAGACCGGCCCAAGTGGCGACGCCGACATAGACGCCGAACAAGGTGTGGCTGAGCAGGGGACTGGCGATCCGGGCGTGGGTGGCGACCGCGCCGCCGAGATAGGCGGTGATCAGGACTGCGCCGAGGAGCGAACTGGGCCGGTAGGCATAGAGCAGAGCCGAGACGATGAGCACGCCGCCGAGCGCACGCAGCGTGGTCGGATCGGTCGGCCAGCCGAGGTCCTTCGTCGTGTCGATCACTACTTGGAGCGGCACCAGCTTCATGGCGCTGTCGAGCAGGAGAAAGAGCACCACGAGGCCGCTCAGGATCCGTCCTGTCCAAACGATCCCGCCACCTGTCGTCTCAGCCATTGTGGGCGCTGCTGCCGCGTGCTGCATCGAAGTTCTCCCTGTTCTGTCGGACTGCCTTACTCTTCGGTATCGAGCAGGATCTCGAAGCCGCCGAAGATCATGCGTTTGCCGTCGAAGGGCATCTCGGTCATCGCCAGGCGGGGATCCGCCATGACCTTCTTCATGCCCTCGTCGCGCACCGCCTTGGACGGCCACACGAGCCAGGAGAACACCACGTTCTCGCCGGGCTCGGCTTTCACGGCCATCTTGAAGTCGGTGACCTTGCCGTCGGGCAGGTCGTCGCCCCAGCATTCCACCATGCGGGTGGCGCCGTGCTCCTTGAAGACCGGCACGGCCTTGGCGGCCATCTCGCGATAGGCCTCCTTGTTGCCCATGGGCGCGGGAACGACGAATCCGTCGATATAGGTCATGATGTCCTCCATCAGGTTGTCGGGGGCTTGCGCCAGGTTCGTGCAGGCAGGTAGGGCTGCTTATGAGGTGCGCTCTTCCGGTGTCGGCGCTCAGGCCGGGACCATGTCGCCCATGGCGGTTTTGGCAGCCTCCAGGTCCATCCACATGATCTCCCAGATGTGGCCGTCCAGGTCTTCGAAGCTCCGGCCGTACATGAAGCCGTAATCCTGCTTCGGGCCCGGATCCATGACCCCGCCCGCCGCGCCGGCATTGGCCGCCATGGCGTCGACGGCGTCTCGGCTCTCGGCCGAGAGGCAGATCAGCACTTCCGTGGACTCCTTGGCGTTGGCGATCTTCTTCGGCGTGAATTGACGGAACTTGTCGTGGGTCAGCAGCATCGCGTGGATGGTCTCGGAAAACACCATGCAGGCTGCGGTGTGATCGGTGAACTGCTCGTTCTTCACCGCTCCTAGGGACTCGTAGAAGGCGATGGCGCGGGGCAAGTCGCTCACGGGCAGGTTCACGAAGATCATTTTGGACATGGGTCTCTCCCTCTGGTTTCTGGATTGGTTTGACATTGATTCCCTAAAAAGTTATGAATAGCAACTATGAAGTTAGAGAAAATAACTGAAAACTCGGAAGCTCGCTCCCGCCGGCGCTACGAGGACGCCTGCGCGGCCGCCCACGCTCTCGACCTCGTGGGGGAGCGCTGGGCGCTTCTGGTGATGCGCGAGCTCATGCTGGGTCCAAAGCGGTTCAGCGACCTGCGTGCGAGCCTTCCGGGGATCAGCGCCAACGTGCTCACCCAACGCCTCGAGGGCCTGGAGGCGGCCGGCGTTCTCGGGCGAAAAAAGCTGCCGCCACCCGCCTCGACCCAGGTCTACGAGCTGACGGAATGGGGCTACGAGAGCGAGCCGATCTTCCAGGCGCTGGGCCGCTGGGCCGCGCGCTCGCCCAGTCACGATCCGACCCTGCCATTCAGCGCCGCGTCGCTTCTTCTCTCCCTCCGGACGATGCTCGACCCCTTGCGGGCCGAGGGTCTTGACGCCCGGATCGGCCTTCGCCTAGGGGAAGAGACCTTTCTCGCCCATCTCGGCGGGGGCCGCATCGAGATTGCGCGCGGCCCCCTGGACGAGGCCGATCTGGTCTTCACGGGAACGCCGCCGGTTCTGGCCGGTGCGATCTATGGCGGCCAGCCCATGAAGGCGCTGGAGGGCGCAGGGGCTCTGAGAATCGAGGGCGACCGCGCCCTGGCGGAGCGATTCATCAGCCTGTTTCCGCTGCCGCCCAAGGCATCCTAGTCTTACGCCGGGATCGCCGGGCCCGGCGATCCCGGCCGAACCAAAGCGCCGCAGCAGTGCGCCTCGAGGATTTCACGGGCCGCCTGCGAGCGAGCCCACCACCGCCATGGTCAGCTCGTCGAGGTTTACGCGCCCCTCGATGGTGATCATCTCGGCGTCGCCGGCCTGGATTCTCAAGCCCTGCTCGGCGGCCTCGGACTGGCGCTGCAACTCGCCGATGATCGCCTCACGCACCTGGTCTTCGAGGTTCATCGCTCTCTCCCTCAAGAAAATGCTTCAGCTTGCCGAACGTCAGCGCCGACGCTCATGTTCCATCGCGGACCTTGAGCGCGCGAAAGGCCTCGGCGTCCATGACGCCCCGCGCGTTGTTGCAAGCCTGGCAGGCGAGGACGAGATTATCCGCTCTCAGGGGCCCGCCCATGGATCGGGGAACCACGTGATCGAGGGTCGCGAGATCGGGCGCGCGGCTTACTCCCTTCCGCAGGCGGCGGGTCTCGACGCCGCAATAGACGCAGCGCCCGCCGTCGCGGGAGAACACATCCTCGAACAGTTTCTTGCGCTGCGGCGCTTTCATGCGGTTTCATTCGGTCATGCGCACGGCGGAAAGACTGGGCGGGAACCACGCATCCACCGGGTTGTTGCCCTTGGCCAGAACAGGAGCAAGGCCATGGTAGACACCCGGCGCAGGAAGACAAACCCTTACGATGACAGCAACGGCTACGGCGATGTTCCGCAAGGAGCCGTCGGCCTGAGAGGGGACGGCCGGGAGTACCCTGGGGGCTACGGCGGCGACACCAGGGAGTTCACGGGCGGCGTGGTGGACGACGGGCGCGGCGGCCCGCCCGACGAAGGCTTCGCGCCGCGCTTCAGCCGCCACCGCTCCGGCTACGGCGCCATGGGCGACCGGGACCCGAACGATGCGGAGCTCCGCTCACCGCCGCAGGACAAGCCGGACCGTCCCCTGGCGGGCTCGCATCGCGGGCGTGGCCCGAAGGGCTACAGGCGCTCGGACCAGCGCATTCACGAGGATGTCTGCGAACGCCTCACCGAGGACCGCTTCATCGATGCGTCCAACATCGAAGTTGTGGTGAAGGAGGGCGAGGTCATCCTCTCGGGCACCGTGTCCAGCCGCGGCCTCAAGCGCCGCGCCGAGGATCTCGCCGAGACGGCCTCCGGCGTCGCTCACGTCCAGAACAACCTGAGAATCCAAGGCGCGTGACGGGCCGCGGCTGACAATCGTCACATGGCGAGCGGAGAGGTCTCGTAGTTCCTGACGAGATCCTCCGCGTCGCGATAGACCGCGATGCATCCGGCCTCGCGCAGGGCCTGTTCCGTGAATCCGCCGGAGAGAACGCCCACGGTTTTCACCCCGGCGTTTCGCGCAGCCTCCGCGTCATAGGGCGTGTCGCCCACGACCACCGCCTCCTCGGGCCTCAAGGGCGACAGCTTCGCCAGGGCGGCCTGGAAGATGTCGGGGAAGGGCTTCGAGCGGTCGGCGTCGTCGGACGAGGTGGCCGAGTCGATCAGGTCGGCGATCCCGGCGATCTCCTTGTACTGCTCCACCTCCTCCCCGGTGCCGGACGAGGCCAGCACGGCCCTCCGCCCCGACGCGCGGATACGCTCGAACAGATTCCGCACGCCGGGGAAGGGTCGGGCCTTGGCGAGATAGTCACGCTTGAACAGGCGGCTGCGGAAATCCTTGATCTCCTCGCCTCTCCGCTCGATCACGTCGGGCGGCAGAAGCCCATGCAGGATCTGATCGCCGCCCTTGCCGATCTGCGAGCGCATGTCCTCGAAGGCTATGTCGAATCCGAAATGCTTCAACGCCTCGACCCAGGCGGAGGCATGAAGATCGACCGTGTCGATGAGGGTGCCGTCGATGTCGAAGATCACTGCTTTAGTCATGGGGGCGCCCCTTAAGTATCGAAACGGCAGAGCCTCGGGAGCACAGGACTCGCAGGGCCGCCCGGTTGTCAGCCGTGCCTGATCTTGAAGTAGAGAATGATGCCGGCGAGCATGAGCGTGACCGAGTTCGCGATGATGAGCGGCATCTCGCCTCGCCAGAAGCCGTAGGTGAGCCACAGGGTCAGTCCGGTGACGAGCACCAGGAACATCTTGAGCGAAATGTCCTTGGTCGACCGTGTGCGCCAGACCCTGAGGACTTGCGGCACATAGGCCGACGTGGTGCAGAATGCAGCCGCATAGCCGGTGTAATCCATGAGAGACATCTGAAGGCGCGCCCATTGTGATGAGAGGCCACCAACGTTGGGGATGCGGCGATGTTCCTCGCCGGCGTTGCGACATTTCCGGCAGCATGGCTCGTGGGAACAGGGCGGCCTCATCCGGCGTTGGCGCGAACTCGCATGGGAGCCCCGCATGTCCAGCAGCGCAAATCCTTCCGCTCATTCGTCGGGGCTCATCG
>DASQTM010000127.1:0-9848 GCA_035641875.1 Microvirga sp.
ATCCCAAAATACTACCGAGCCATTGATGCCACTGGCGAGAGACTGCTAACCCATCTCTCTGCTATTTATCCCGGGCGGTCCTAGGCAGGGCCTATCCCTCATAGGGGAGGAAAATGGGCACGGCTTCTCGCAATAAGGCAGCGGTGTTTAAGGTGCTTCGCTCGGTGCGAAGCCATCAAGTCCGGCCCGCAGCCCCGTGTGCCTCAAGCGCCGGAATGATGCCGTCCGCCACGAGAGCGTGGAGCGCATCGACGTAATGATCCTGTCGCGACGGCTGCGTCGGGTCCGAGGTCATGACGATCGTGAGCGCAAGGCTTGGGATCACGTAGAGCATCTGGCCGCCATAGCCCCAGGCGTAATCGACCGGATGCCCCCGCATGGTCTGAATGAACCAGCCGTAGCCGTAGGCATCGCCCGTGAAGGGCGAGGCCGTGCGCGGCGTCCAGGATTCCCTGATCCAGCCCTCCGAGACGACGCGCTTGCCGTCGATCACGCCGCCCAGCCGGTAGAGCTCGCCGAAGCGCAGCAGCGCCCGGGGCGAGAGGGCCATCTCGTTGCCGCCGAGATAGATGCCCTGCGGGTCGCGGGTCCAGGGCGGGATCGTGATGTCGAGGGGCTCCCCAAGCCAGTCCCGGGCCAGCTCGAAGGTGCTGCGCCTCGCGGCCCTCGTCAGGGCCGCCGAGAGAAGATGCGTGCTGCCGGTCGAATAGAGCATGCGCCCGCCGGGCTCGTCCACGAAGGGCCGGGACAGGGCGTAGCGCACCCAGTTGCCGCTGCCGATCCAGGCGCCGTAGTTCCGGCCCGAGGTGCGCTCCAGCCCGGCGCGCATGGACAGAAGATGCCCGACGGTGATCGCGTCGATGCGCTCGTCCGCCCCTGGCGGGATGCTGCCCCGGAGCAGGGGCGCGACTGGCTGATCGACTCCTTGGAGCACCCCCCAGTCGATGGCGATGCCCACAAGGGCCGACAGAACGGTCTTGGAGGCCGACTTGATGTTCACGGGGCGATCGAGGGCAGGGCCCCTGAAAGCGTACTCCGTCAGAACCTTTCCGTTCTGCGCGACGATGAGGGCATGGAGGTTCTCGAAGCCTCTGGCTTGCTCAACGGCCTGTTTCAGGGCCTTGCCGTCCGGCGGCTGAGCCGGACCGGCCTGCGCCTGCGCGCCTGAGAGAATGCCTGCTGCCAGCATAAGGGCGAAACCGCCCTTGAGAAGCAGGGATCGTGCCGTGGAGATCATGCGCAAAGCCCGGTGCCGGTGATGGCAACCGAGATGGTGGCGCGCGCTCCGGGCGCAACGCTCGCGCACGGCATTGTGAGCCCTAAGGCACGGAGTGGGCATGAGCTGTTGACCTATGCACAGCCGCGCCCCCGGCTCTGCACCTGCGACAATTGTTCTTCCAGATCGGGTTGCTTATTTTGCGATCATATTCGTGAATAGAAAGATAAATACATGCTATCTATGTGGTTTCATCGCCCGCTGTGGCAGCGGGTCGCCGTCGCCTTCGCGCTCGGCATTCTGGCCGGTAGCCTGGCGGGCGAGCAGGCGGCCGTATGGTTCAAGCCGCTGGGCGACATCTACCTGAACCTCGTCCGGATGATCGTGATCCCGCTGGTGTTCTTCACCATCGCGTCCAGCGTGGCGAAACTGGCCGAGGCCGGCAACGTGGCGCGCTTAGGCGCGCGCACCCTGTTCTGGTTCATGGCCACATCGGTTCTGGCCGTGCTGGTGGGCGTCGCCTTCGGCCATCTCATGGATCCCGGCGTCGGGCTCTCGAACTTGCCGCTCGGCGAGGTGAAGCCGCGCACGATCCCTACTCCCCTGGAAGTGCTGATCGGCATCGTGCCCACCAACCCGATCAAGGCCATGGCCGACACCAACGTGCTGCAGGTGCTGTTCTTCGCCGGCATCGTCGGCGCCGCCCTGGTGTCCCTGGGCGAGAAGACGGCGGGCATCCGCAGCCTGGTCGATCAGGGAACCGCCCTGGTGTTCCGCATCACCCGCTGGGTGCTGCAGCTCACGCCCATCGGCACCTTCGGGCTCATCGCCTGGGTGGTCGGACGCTACGGCCTGTCCTCGCTGCTGCCCCTGGGCAAGTTCATCGCCGCCATGTATCTCGCCTGCCTGTTCCACATCATCGTGGTCTATGGCGGCCTGCTGAAGCTGCACGGGCTCAAGCCCTCGCGCTTCTTCCGCGGCGCATTGCCGGCGCAGCAGATGGCCTTCGCCACCTCGTCGAGCCTCGCCACCCTGCCCATGAGTCTGCGGGTCGCCGTGGAGAAGCTCGGCGTGCCGCAGAGCTATGCGAGCTTCGCGGTGCCCCTGGGCGCCAACGTGAAGATGGACGGCTGCGGCGCGATCTATCCCGCCATCGCGGCGATCTTCATCGCGCAGTATTTCGGCCTCGACCTCTCGCTCACGCAATACGTGCTGATCGGCCTGACGGCCGTGCTCGGCTCGCTGGGCACCGCCGGCGTCCCCGGCACCTCCATCGTCATGCTCACCCTGACTCTCAGCACGGCGGGCCTGCCGCTCGAAGGCATCGGCTACATCGTGGCCATCGACCGGGTCGTGGACATGATGCGCACCGCCACCAACGTCACCGGCCAGATCCTGGTGCCGGTGCTCGTGGCCAAGGAGGAGCGCATCCTCGATCAGGCGATCTATGACGGCGCCGTGGAAGCGCGCGAGCCTGCAACCGAGGCGGTTCTCGTCGCGGCCGAATAACCATCTCCTCGATCCCGCCGGGCAGCGTGGCCCGGCGGGACCTGCGATGGCCGGCAGCCTGAAGATGTCGAGGCCATTCCCATCCGGTCAAAAATAAAAGGCGGGCCGCCTTGGCCCGCCTTTCGATTTTGCATCAGGCTGCCGAGGCCTAGAACACGAAATCGGACACGCCCACGAGAGAGGCCTTCAGGTTCAGGAGCGCGATCGACTGGCCGTCGGCCTTGATGACCACATCGTCCGCCCGGCCATCCCTGTCGGCGTCGCGCTGGGCGATGGAGAGCTCATTGAAGCTCAGCCCGGCGCCGCGCAGGTCGATGCGGTCGCTGCCGTTCTGGAAGTCGCTCACCGTGTCGGCGCCCCATTGATCTCTGAAGCGGAAGCTGTCCGCGCCCGCGCCGCCCCTGAGGGCATCGTTGCCCGCGCCGCCGTTGAGAACGTCCTTTCCGTCCTCGCCGTAGAGACGATCGTTGCCGGCCTGGCCGGAGATCCGGTCGTTGCCGGCTCCGCCGCAGAGTTTGTCGCTGCCGCCCCGGCCGTAAACCGTGTCGGCGCCGGCATAGCCCTTGATCGTGTCGGCGCCCGACGTGCCGTTCAGGGTGTTGCCGACTGACGTGCCGCTGATCGCCTGCGCAGCCGCCGCGCCCGTGGCGGGATCGACAAGGTCGAGCTTCACGTTCTTCGCGCCGATGGTCACGGTCTTTGTCACCGGCGTGATGCCGCCGCCCGAGAAGGTGACCTTGTAGGTGCCGGCCGAGAGAGCAAGGCTGTAGCCGCCGGCCGCGCCCGTGGTGGCGGTGCGGACGCCGCTCGAGCCGACCGCGGTGACGGTCAGGCCGCCCAGGCCTTCGCCCACGTCGTAGAAGCGGTCTCCGTCCCGGTCGTCGAGCGCCACGCCGGTCAGGAAGATCTTGGAGCCGGACCTGGCGAAGTTCTCCGTCACGAAAGCGCCGTTCCAGCCCTGAAAGGCGCCCGTGTCGAAGCCGATGCCGATCTCCCGGAAGGTTCCCTTGAGGATATTGGCCTTGTGGCCGGGGCTGTTCATCAGGTTCTTGTGCAGGAGCTGCACCTCGTCCTGGTATCCCGAAGGCGCGCGCGTGCTCACCCAGGCGATGTTCTCCGCCGACGCCCAGGCGCCGGAAAACTTGTAGCCCGCCTTCGTCATGCGCTGGGTCGGCGACGAACCCCCCGATCCCGTATGGGAGAAGGTGTCGGCGGCGATCATCCAATCGCTGTGCCGGTCGGCGGACGTATTGAGAGCGCTGTTGAAGGCGAGGGGCTGCGCGCCGGTCCTGGCGCGGGCAGCATTCACCAGTTCGAGCATGAGCTGCTCGAAGGCAGTAGCCTGAGACATGAAAGTACCCCTTGGACTTTATGGTTATGGTCCCGGTGGCCGGGATCTTCGTTAAGATCGACAGGACTAGGGGCCGAATAAGAAGAAGTTGTGGCGCGGAAAACGGCGGCCGGCCGCAGGCTGAATGCCCCTGTTCCGGCGAAGGGATCAGGGATGTGGCGTTCATCCACCTTGAAGAACCCTCCTTGTCGTCCAGGTAAGCGACGATCACGGGCCGCGCTGCCGGGCGCTTGGTTGTGGACCCGGCGCCCGCGGAACGGCACCGGCGCGATCCGCATGCTAGGATGCGCCGAATCTCACGGCTCGGTTCACGAAGGAGCCCCCATGGCCGAACGGGTCATCAAGGACGACCAGCCTCGCGTTTATTTCGACTGCAACAAATGCCCCGCCTTCTGCTGCTCGATCTACGAACGGGTGGTGGTGACCAAGCGCGACATCAACCGGCTGGCGAAGCATTTCGGCGTGTCCTTCGATGTGGCCCGCGAGCGCTACACGGCGGATTTCGAGGGCGAGCGCGTTCTCAAGCGCGTCAAGGATGTGATCTTCGAGAGGACCTGCACCTTCCTCGACCAGAAGACCCGCGGCTGCACCATCTATCATGCCCGTCCCGCCGTGTGCCGCTCCTATCCTGGCCGGTCGCGCTGCGCCTATTACGACGTTCTCCGCTTTGAGCGCATCCAGCAGGGGGACGAGAACGTGGTGCCGGTGATCAAGATCACCTTCCGCGAGGTCGAGGAGGAGGTGGTCGACAACGCGGAAGGCCCGGAGCGGATCTACGAATGGGACGAGAAGGAGGAATGACCGGCTCCCCGAGCAGGCTCGCCTTCCGTCTCGTCGACCGAGCCGCGGGCGGCAAAGCTTCGGCGCGGACAGGGGATGCCCAGCCGGCAACCCTGGTTTGCGCGATGAGATGAGGCTAAGGAAGCCATTCTGGTCTATAGCCAGCTTGGAAACGCCACATTAAGAGCCAGCGCAGACCCAGTCTGCCGACCTGGCCGCCGATAAAAGAACGCTCATGGACACGAAGCCGCCCGCCACTGCCGCCGCTCCCGTTCGCCCTGCGGCGGAGAGCGTGGCCGTGCCCATCCTGGCGGCCATCAGCATCTCCCATATGCTGAACGACGTGATCCAGTCGCTGCTTCCGGCGATCTACCCGATCCTCAAGAGCAACTTCCATCTGGATTTCGGCCAGATCGGCCTGCTGACGCTCACCTTCCAGCTCACCGCCTCCCTGTTGCAGCCCCTGGTGGGCGCCTATACGGACAGGAGGCCGCAGCCGTTCTCCCTGGTGGCTGGCATGGGATTCACGCTGCTCGGCCTGCTCACGCTTTCGCGGGCGGGCTCCTACCCGCTGCTGCTCCTGGGCGCAGCCCTCGTGGGCATGGGCTCGTCGGTGTTCCATCCGGAATCGTCCCGGGTCGCCCGCATGGCCTCCGGCGGGCAGCACGGCCTCGCCCAATCGATCTTCCAGGTCGGCGGCAATGCGGGCTCGGCCCTGGGGCCGCTGCTCGCCGCCTTCATCGTCGTGCCCTTCGGGCAGTCGAGCATCGCCTGGTTCTCCGCGGTGGCGCTGCTGGCGATGATCATCCTGTTCCGGGTGGGGCGCTGGTACGGCGCCAAGCTCGCCGACCTGAAGGCCCGGCCTCGCGGCACGGGAACGAAGCCCGCCCACACGAGAAAGCATATCGCCCTGTCGATCACGATCCTGATGCTGCTCGTGTTCTCGAAGAACTTCTACATGGCGAGCCTCACCAGCTATTTCACCTTCTACCTGATCGCCAAGTTTCAGGTGTCCGTGCAGGACGCGCAGATCTATCTCTTCGTCTTCCTGGCGGCCGTTGCGGCCGGCACGCTTCTCGGAGGTCCTGTCGGCGACAGGATCGGACGGCGATACGTGATCTGGATCTCGATCCTCGGCGTGTTGCCGTTCACGCTTCTCCTGCCCTACGCCAGCCTGTTCTGGACCGCGGTCTTGAGCGTCATCATCGGCCTGGTGCTGGCCTCCGCCTTCACGGCCATTCTCGTCTACGCCACCGAGCTGGTGCCCGGGCGGGTCGGGACCATCGCGGGCCTGTTCTTCGGCTTCTCCTTCGGGATGGGAGGCCTGGGCGCGGCCTTGCTGGGGCAGCTTGCCGATCTCACCAGCATCGAGACCGTCTACAAGATCGTCTCGTTCCTGCCGGCCGTGGGGCTTTTGGCTTACTTTCTGCCGAAGGTCGAACGCGGCCACGCCCGGTAGAGCGCCGCCGGGGGAGAACGCCTCCTACTGCCAGGCGTAGTTGAAGCTCACGCTGATGCGCTCGCTCTCGGCCTCGTTGAGGGGCACCTCGTGGCGCAGCCAGCTCTCCCACAGCAGCACCGTGCCCGGGGCGGGCTTCACGTAGGCGAATTGCCGGTTCTCCGGCCTGGCCTTGGCCTTGCGGGGCGGGGCCGCCATCATGAAGCCGAGGCGCGGGTCCTCGAGCTTGAGCGCGCTCGCCCCTTGGGGAATCGTCACGTAGAACGTGCCGCTCACCACCGAATGCGGGTGGATGTGGGAGGTGTGGATGCCGCCGGGCGGCAGGATGTTGATCCACAGGCTGTCCATGACGAGCTTGCGGCCCTGAAGGTCGAATTCCAGCTCCTTGGCGAAGGCGGCCACGTGCCGGTCGAGCTCCTTCAGCAGCTCCCCGAACACCGGAACCCGCCAGGGCAGGTCGTTGAGGGACGCATAGGAGGTGTAGCCCGGATAGCCGTTCTTGGCGCACCAGCGCTGGCCGGCCTCGTCGTCCTCGGCGATGGACAGGCAGGCGGCTTCGAGCTCGGCGGTCAGCCCCTCGGCCCTCGCGCCGGCGAGCTCGGCCCGGTAGATCTTGGTGACGAAAAGCGTCTCGATACTTGCCATGATGGGGCTCTAGAGCGGCAGGCGGCCTCTGTCAAAACGATTGTCGGCTCGACCTCGTAAACGATCGTCTCGACGCCTTGCAGGATTGAACCAAAGGGCACACCTTGACCTTATGACCTCTCCTTCCGTCTCACCCGACCTTTCCGGCGACCTCCTGGCCATGGCCCGCAGCCTCGATCCCGAGAGCCTCTCCCGGGTCGTCGCCCTGCGCGACTGGCTCGTGACGGTCGCCGCCCGCATGGAGGACCCCAACGAGGTGCTGATCGGGTTCATCCAGCGCCTGATCGAGCTCGGCCTGCCCCTCGACCGGGTCGCCTCGGCCATCGAGACGCTGCATTCCGAATATGCCGGGATCGGGCGCTTCTGGACCCGGGAGGAGGGGGCGGTCGTGCGCTACCTGCCGCACGGGACGCGCCGGGAGGCCGTCTACCAGCTGAGCCCCTTCGCCCATGTGAACCGGACCGGCGAGTGGCTCATCCTCGATCTCGCGGAGACCCCCGACGACCTGTTCGCCATCATTCCGGAGCTGAAGGAGGCGGGCCTTCGCCACTATCTCACCATCCCGATCCGCTTCACCAACGGGGCCGAGAACGGCATCTCCTTCGCCACCCGCTCCCCGGAGGGGTTCGGCGAGCGCGGGCTGAACATCCTGCGCCTCGTCATGCCCTCCTTCGCCCTCGTGACGGAGCTGCGCGCCACCAGCAACCGCCTCGACCAGGTGCTGCGCATCTATGTGGGGGACGATCCGCACCGGGCCATCCTGTCGGGCGCGATCCAGCGCGGGCAGGTGACGCGCATCCGCTCGGCCATCCTGTTCGCCGACATGCGCGACTATACCCGCATCTCGTCGACCCTGAGCCCGGAGAGCGCCGTCGAACTCCTGAACACGTATTTCGACTGCCTGGTGCCGCCCATCGAGGACGAGGGCGGCGAGGTGCTGAAATACATGGGCGACGGGCTTCTGGCCATCGTGCGCGATCAGGGCGACGACACGGGCGGCGCGCCGCAATCGGCCCTGACCGCCGCCACGAACGCCTTGCGGCGCGTTCAAACCGCCAATGACGAGGGCCGCTTTCCCGCGCCCATCCAGGTGGGCATCGCCCTGCATCACGGGGATGCCGCCTACGGCAATGTGGGCTCGGGCCAGCGCCTCGATTTCACCGTGATCGGCCGCGACGTGAATCTCGCGAGCCGCATCGCGAACCTGAACAAGCGCCTGGGCGAGCCCCTTCTCATGTCGAAGCCCTTCGTCGAGCACCTGTGGGGCAATCCCAAGGCCCTTGGAATGCACAAGGTCGACGGTTTCGAGGAGGAGATCGAGGTCTTTCGGCCTTGAGGCCGGAGACGCCGTGTTTCCAACACGTTGATCCTCCTTTCGCCACGGCCTCATCCTTCGAGACGGCCTCCGGCCTCCCCAGATGAGTTCGCGCTCCTCGATGAATGGGGCTGTCGTGACAAGCGCCCTACGACAAACCCTCGCGCCCGTGCGGCGCATCGAGATCCAGGATCGGCCCGAGGGGCACGATGCCCGTCGGATTGATGGTCCCGTGGCTCTCGTAATAGTGCCCCTTGATGTGCGCCATGTTCACGGTCTCGGCGACGCCGGGAATCTGGTAGAGGTCGCGCAGGTAGCCTGACAGATGCGGGTAATCGGCGATCCGGCGCAGGTTGCATTTGAAATGCCCCACATAGACCGGATCGAAGCGCACCAGGGTCGTGAAGAGCCGCAGGTCCGCTTCCGTCAAACGGCTGCCGCAGAGATAGCGCCGCGAGGACAGGCGTTCGTCCAGGACATCCAGGGTGTCGAAGAGCGGGCGGAGCGCCTCCTCATAGGCGTCCTGCGCCGTGGCGAAGCCTGCCTTGTAGACGCCGTTGTTGACGCTGTCGTAGATGCGGGCGTTCAGGGCGTCGATCTCGGGCCTCAGAGCCTCTGGATAGTAATCGCCGGGCCTGGCCCCGACGCCGTCGAAGGCGGCGTTCATCATGCGGAGGATATCGGAGGATTCGTTGTTCACGATAGCGCCCGTGGCCTTGTCCCGGAGCACCGGAACCGTGACCCGGCCCGTATAGTCGGGCTTTGCCGCCGTGTAGACCTGGTGCAGGTAGCGCGCTCCGTCGACCGGGTCCGGAACCACGCCCGGCCCTTCCTCGAAGGTCCAGCCGTTCTCCAGCATGCGCCAGTGCACCACGGAGACGTCGATCATCTCCTCCAGTCCTTTCAGCCCCCGCATGAGCAGGGTGCGATGCGCCCAGGGGCAGGCGAGCGACACATAGAGGTGATAGCGCCCAGGCTCTGCCCGGAACCCGCCGTCACCCGTCGGCCCGGGGGACCCGTCCCGGGTGATCCAGTGCCGGAACGCCGAATCCTTGCGCACGAAGCGCCCGCGGGTGCTCTTCGTGTCGTACCACTGGTCCTGCCACACGCCCTCGACAAGCATTCCCATCGCAATCCTCCTGGAGCCAGCACAGCATAACCGCCGGCACAGGGCGGGTCTGGCCGCACACGCGAACCCTGGCGTCCGGTCCGGTTCCGTAGGCAGAGATGGCCGATCTGCCGCAAGATCAAGGGGCGGCCGACATGTCCGGCCATGACGGGCCCTTTTCGGGCATAGGGCAAAGGTGAAGGCAGGCCTGCGGCCCGGCTTCAAATGCGACTTGACGGATTCTCCGTTGTCGGACAGGAACAGGGGCGCCCCGGAGCAATCCCGGGTCCTCGTCGCCTTCCGATGCTCTCTATCCTGGAAGGGCCTGTAGCTCAACGGTTAGAGCCGGCCGCTCATAACGGTCTGGTTGCAGGTTCGAGTCCTGCCAGGCCCACCACCCATTCTTCCTATCCTCCGCTATTTCCAAATGCGCCAGAGATTGCTGTACTTTCAGAGGCTTAGCCG
>DASQTM010000128.1:0-6289 GCA_035641875.1 Microvirga sp.
GCGCGTCAATCCGACCGGCTCCGTCGAGGTGCTCACAGGCTCGCACAGCCACGGCCAGGGCCATGAGACCACCTTCGCCCAGCTTGTCTCGGATCGGCTCGGCATTTCCATCGATCAGGTCAGCATCGTCCATGGCGACACGGACAAGGTGCAGTTCGGGATGGGAACATATGGGTCGCGCTCGGGCGCGGTGGGCATGTCGGCCATCGCCAAGGCTCTCGACAAGGTGATCGCGAAGGGCAAGAAGGTGGCGGCCCATGTGCTCGAGGCGTCGGAAGGCGATATCGAATTCAAGGAAGGCAAGTTCGGCGTCGCCGGAACGGACCGGTCGCTCGGTTTCGGCGAGGTGGCCCTCCAGGCCTATATCGCCCACAAGTTCTCGGGGCAGGAGCTGGAGCCCGGACTGAAGGAGGGGGCGTTCTACGACCCCACGAATTTCACCTTCCCGGCCGGGGTTCACATCTGCGAGGTGGAGATCGACCCCGACACGGGCGTCACCAAGATCGAGCGATGGACGGCAGTGGATGACTTCGGGGTGATCATTAACCCGATGATCGTCGAAGGCCAGGTCCATGGAGGCATCGCCCAGGGAGTTGGGCAAGCGCTCCTGGAGGGCGCCTTCTACGACGAGGGCGGCCAGCTCGTGACGGCGAGCTTCAACGATTACTGCATGCCGCGCGCCATCGACCTGCCGTCGTTCCAGGTCGGCATGACGACGACGCCCTGCCCTTCGAACCCGCTGGGAATCAAGGGCTGCGGCGAAGCAGGGGCCATCGCCGCTCCTCCGGCCGTCATCAACGCGATCACGGATGCTCTCGGCCATGAGGACATCGTGATGCCGGCGACGCCGCAGGCCGTATGGCGGGCGGCCCAGAAGGCCCGCATGCCGGCGGCGGCGGAATAAGGGAGGACAGGGATGTACGCTTTCGAATACCACCGCCCGACGAGCGTCCGGCAGGCTGCGGATCTCGCAGGTCAGGGCGAGGAAACCAAGTTCCTCGCCGGCGGGCACACGCTTTTGCCGACCATGAAGCTGCGCCTCGCGGCGCCGGCCAATCTGATCGACCTCGGTCAGATCGCCGAGCTCTACGGGATTGAGCGCTCGTCCGGCTCAATCACCATTGGGGCCATGATGAAACATGCGGAAGTCGCGAACTCCGCCGAGGTGAGAGGGGCGATCCCGGCCCTCGCCGAACTGGCTGAACTCATCGGCGATCCGCACGTGCGCAACCGCGGCACCATCGGGGGCTCGGTTGCAAACAATGATCCATCGGCGGATTATCCGGCCGCCTGCCTCGCCTTGAAAGCGGCGATCGTCACCAACAAGCGGACGATCGCGGCGGACGACTTCTTCCAGGGCATCTTCACGACGGCTTTGGACGAGGGAGAGATCATAACCAATATCTCATTCCCGATCCCCTCTCAGGCTGCCTATGCCAAGTTCCGCAATCCCGCCTCGCGCTACGCCCTCGTTGGCGTATTCGTGGCCAAGCACGGGGACGAAGTGCGGGTGGCCGTGACGGGAGCGGGCGCCAATGGGGTCTTCCGCGTGCCGGAGATGGAGACGGCCCTGAGCCGGAACTTCGCGGCCGAGGCGCTCGAAGGCATCGCCGCGCCGGAGGACGAGATGAACGGCGACATCCATGCGGATGCCGCCTATCGGGCTCATCTTGTCGGCGTCATGGCCCGCAGGGCCGTGCAGGCGGCAGCATCCCGCAGTTGAAGCACAACCATGGGCCCTGCCCTGGAAGGCCACGGCTGCAGGATTTGACGGATGCACAGGCCTATCCATGCCCGGGAAGCCCCGGGCATGTGTTTCTATGGAGCAGTGAAGCCCGTGGCTGAACAACCTGGTTCCATCGACGAGACTCTGGCCCTTCTGGAGAGCGCAGGCTATGTCGCCGATCGTCCTCTTGCGACAGTGCTCTTCCTCGCGCTGAAGCTCGGGCGACCCCTCTTCCTGGAGGGAGAAGCGGGCGTCGGCAAGACCGAGATCGCAAAGGTGCTGTCGTCAGCCCTCGGACGCCGCCTCATCCGCCTGCAATGCTACGAGGGGCTCGATGTCGCGTCTGCGGTTTACGAGTGGAACTATGCCGGACAGATGATGGCCATCCGGCTTGCCGAAGCCGGTGGATCGGTGGACCGCGACACGCTCGAAAGCGATCTTTTCTCGGAACGCTATCTGGTCAAGCGGCCTCTCCTGCACGCTCTCGAGTCCGATGCCGCCGGAGTTCCGGTTCTCCTGATCGATGAGCTCGACCGCACGGACGAAGCCTTCGAGGCTTTTCTTCTGGAGGTTCTGTCCGACTTCCAGGTCACGATTCCGGAGCTTGGGACGATCCGGGCGGAGCACCCGCCCATCGTCATCATCACGTCGAACCGCACACGCGAGATCCATGACGCGCTCAAGCGGCGCTGCCTTTATCATTGGGTCGATTACCCTGACGGCGAACGTGAACTGGCCATCCTGAAGAGCCGCGTACCGGATGCGCCCGGACGGTTGTCGCAGGAGATCGTCCGCTTCGTCCAGGCGATCCGAAAAGAGGATCTGTTCAAGGCGCCGGGCGTCGCCGAAACCCTGGACTGGGCCTCGGCGCTCGTGGAGCTCGATGCGGTGGCGCTCGACCCTGCGCTCGTGTCGGACACGCTCGGCGTTCTGCTGAAGTACCAGGACGATATCCAGAAGATGCAGGGCAGTCGGGCCAAGGAAATGCTCGACCTCGTCCAGGGCGCCCTGAGGGCCTCCGAGTGACGGATGCTCCCGGCCCACAGGGCGAGGGCCGCTTGGCGGACAACATTGCTTATTTCGCGCGCGCGCTGCGCAGCGCGGGCCTGCCGGTCGGCCCCGGCGCGGTTCTCGATGCGATCGCGGCGGTCGAGGCGGCCCGGATCGGCACGCGGGAGGACTTCTACTGGACCCTCCATGCCGTTTTCGTGAAACGGCACGAGCACAGCATCCTCTTCGACCAAGCCTTCAGGATCTTCTGGCGACGGCGAGCGCTCATCGAGAAGCTGATCGCCCAGATGTCGCCGATTGCTCCCGGTGGGGCGAAGGAGGAGAAGAAGCCTCAGGCGGGGGCCCTGCGGGTCGCCGAGGCGTTGGCCGCCCCCCGGCAGGAAAAGCCCGATCCGGTCGGGAAAACCGAATTCTCCGCCCGTCTCACCGTCTCGGATCGCGAGGTCCTGAAGGTGAAGGACTTCGCGCAGATGTCGGCTGCTGAAATCGCGATGACCAAGCATCTGATCGCCAAGATGTCACTGCCGGACGATGAACTGACCATGCGCCGCCTCCTGCCGGACGCCAGGGGGCGCCGGATCGATCCGCGCCGGACCTTCAGGCGGTCGCTGCGCGGAGGCGGCGCGGCGATCGACCTGGCCTATCGCTCTCCGGTTGTCGGGCACGCGCCCGTGGTGGCGCTCATGGACATATCAGGGTCCATGGCGGATTATTCCCGCCTCTTCCTGCACTTCCTGCACGCCATTGCGGAGAGGAGACGGCGCGTTCACTCCTTCGTCTTTGCAACGCGCCTGACCAACATCAGCCGCGAGTTGACGAGCCGCGACCCGGATGAGGCCCTGGCCCGCGCATCGAAGCGCGCGCAGGATTGGGAAGGCGGAACGCGGATCGCCCACGCGCTGCATGACTTCAACCGCCGCTGGTCCCGCCGGGTGCTCGGCCAGGGCGCGATCGTTCTGCTCTTCACGGACGGGCTCGAGAGGGAAGTGACGGGAGAGTTGACCTTCGAAATGGATCGGCTCAAGCGCTCCTGCCGACGCCTCATATGGCTGAACCCGCTTCTTCGGTTCGACGCCTTCGAGGCCCGCGCCTCCGGCATCAGGGCGATGCTATCCCATGTGGATGAATTCCGCCCTATCCACAGTCTGGCGTCGATGGAGGAACTCTGCCGAGCCTTGTCCGGCGATCCGACCGCCAGAAGCAATCCACGCCTGTGGCTGCGGGCATCGTGAGGCTTGAACACGGGTCCGCGACGACCTGCATGCGGGACTGCCGGCAGGTGACGAACCTTCCTTGAGAGGCATGCCGGGTGCGGGCGGCTTCACCTTCCGCGGGCGTTCCGAATGGAACGCCTCGGCTTGACGGGAATTGCCTATGAGAGGCGGCGATGAAGCCGCTCTTGGAGGAGTTCGCCCGATGCCCAACCGGACGCAGGATGGTCAACAGCCGGAAGCTTTGCGCTCCCTGAAATCCGCCGCCAAGGCGGGAAGCCGGAAACCGCAGGATCAAGGTCTCGAAGCCCGCGGCGACACGGCGCCGATCCCTGCCTCCTTGGAGCAGGAACAGGACGCCGCCGCAAAGGTGCTCCGGGAGGGAGTCGAGAAGAACCCGCGAGGAATGGAAGAGGCAGCCCGGAAGGCTCCCCGGCGCTAGGCTCCCCAAACCCAGGTCCCCTCAGGAGGTTGAACGGCTGGCCAACAGGCAAACAGGCAAGGCATCATCGGACAGCCTCCGGAGCGAAAGCTGATCGTTCCTCATGAGCCGGAGCCCGGCGGCTGATGCAAAAGAGGCTGATCTCCCGCTCGCCTCATGCCGGTGCTCCAATTGACAGATCAGAACCCAATGCCGATCGAAACGCCCCCATAGGGCCCGCCGAAATAGGGCCGCCGGTAGTAGGGCCAGCTATAACCGGCATAATAGCGGACCGGGCGGTAATAGCCGTAGACCGGGCCGTAGTATCCATAGGGGTACCCGTAGCGCACAACCGGCGCGGGCCGGTCATAGGAGGGCCGGACGTAACGGACGGGACGGGCGGATCGGACGACGCGGACGGACCGCCGTGGGCCCCAGTTGCGATAGATGACCCGGCGATAGTGCTGGCGCCGCTCGACAGACCGGGAGCGGGACTGGGCATAAGCTGTCTCGACCCTGTCGAGATCCAACGCCTGCGCCTTCGGGGCCGCCTCCGCGAAACCTCCCCACGCGACCGAAACCGCCAGGGCGGCAAGGAGTGGACGGAGATGCATGACAACCTCCTTCTGATTGCCTATGAACGTCGAGAGCAGCGGCCGCGTTCCGACAACCACGCCGAACTCCGTCGCCCGGTACGAAAGGCTCGCGCCTAGGCGCGAAGGGGCGGCATGGCTTCGCGTCCCTGCGGCGCAGGTTCCTTGCCGTCCCTCGCCTCATCATCTTGGCGGAAACATTGACTTCCGCACGCATGGAATGGTTTTGCTGGCCAAAGATTGGAACTTGGCCGTGTGTCAATCGTTGTCACGCGTCCTCTAAAGCCCAGCTTCTTACGATGATCATCCGAAAAACCCGTAACGTCTCGCTCACGCCCGAGCTCGAAACCTTCATCGACACCACGGTCGCATCCGGCCGCTATCGCAGCGCCAGTGAAGTCGTACGAGCCGCTCTCCGGCTCCTTCATGAGCAGGAGAGCCGCGCGCAGCGTCAGGCAAGACAGACAACCAATGCCTCTCACCTTCGTGGCTGAAGCCCGCCCTTCCGGGCGCCACTTCCTCACCGAGGGCAAGATGAGCGCCCTGCTCAGCGCTTATGACTGGTCCGCCTCACCGCTGGGTCAGCCGGACGAATGGCCCGACCGGCTGACCTCCTCGGTCGAGATCGTGCTCGCGTCCAAGATCCCGATGTTCCTCCTGTGGGGACCAGAACGCATTTTCATTTACAACGATGCCTACATTCCTGTTCTCGGGCAAAAGCACCCTTGGGCGCTGGGCCGCGGCTTCTTCGAGGTCTGGTCGGAAGTTCGCGAGATCATCGAGCCGGTTATCGATCAGGCATATGCTGGCCAATCCTCATACTTCGAGGACCTGCCGGTGGTGCTCCACCGCCGAGTGAAGCCGGAGCAGACCTACTTCACCTTTTCCTACAGCCCCATCCGGGTCAAAGCAGGCGATGTGGTCGGCGCCCTGTGCACGCTCCAGGAGACGACCAACAAGGTCCAGGCGGAGCAGCGGCTCGAATTCCTGCTCGCTCTGACCGATCGTCTCCGAGGTCTGACTGACCCGCTTGAGGTGGTCTGCCAGACAGGTGAGATGCTGGGGCAGTATTTGGGCGTGAGCCGGGTTGGGTATGGCGATGTTGACGAGACCGCACGCTATTTCACCACCTCCCGGAACTGGACGGACGGCACCGTTGAGCACCACACCGGCACCCATGATCTGGCAGCCTTCGGGCCTGAGATCCATAAGGCTCTCCAGCGAGGTGAGCCGCTGGTCGTGCACAATGTCGGGACCGATCTTCGCACGAACAGCCCCGGCTCCTTAGCGGCTTTCGCCTTCCTGGAGACCGCGGCAGTGGTCACAG
>DASQTM010000129.1:0-2865 GCA_035641875.1 Microvirga sp.
ATTGATCGCCCTCAACCGCTCCGCCTGGGGACGAAAAGGGCGCATCGCGGTGCAGCTCTTCGGCTCGAAGGGCACCATCGCTTACGATCAGGAGCGCATGAACGAGGTGCAGCTCTACACTGTCGATGGCCCCAAGGAGACGCAGGGCTTCCGCACCATCCTCACCGCTCCCCATCATCCGCCCTATGACAGGTTCATTCCCGCGCCGGGCCATGGGCTCGGTTTCAACGACCTCAAGGTGATCGAGTGCCGCGAGCTGATCCGGCGCATCTCCGGCGAGCGGGCGCATCTGATCGAGTTCGAGGGCGGCATCCGCATCGAGCGCACGGTGGACGCCATGGCGCGCAGCGCCCACGAGGGACGCTGGATCGATGTTCCGGCCTAACGGTTCTTCAATGACGGAAAATACTCGACAGCCTCAGTGGTCAGGAATTCCCGGAGGTCGGCGAGCGGGGCCTCGAAAAATGCTCCCTGGCAGACGCCGCTGATGGCGTGGGGGAGGCCGGCGAGGGAGAAGACGGCGCGATCCTCCCGCTTGAACGAAATCTGCAGGTGCTCCCTGAGCGTGTCCTTGAACTCGCACTCCTTGGCGAGATCCGGGTCTTTCTCTTCGGCCTGCTTGAGCAGGAAAGCCTTCAATTCGTCATCCGGCCCCCAGCTGTACGAGCCAGGATCGGAGCGCGCTGCCGCGGGATCGACGATCCTGTCCTCGCCGAAGGGCCGGGCAACCCAGCCGCGGACAATGCGGCTCAGATCGAGGGGTTCGCCGCGCTTCACGTCGAGAGTATATGCGTTCGCAAAATGGCTCGGGTGTGCGCCGCCGCAATAGATGCTGCCGGACTCCGACCAGCTCATCACCATGGGTGAGAGGTATTCGACCTGGATATTCTGCTCGTCGTACCCGCCCAGATTCGCGCCCTCGCTGCCGGGATAAGCCGACGTCCATCCCAAGCCCTGGTACTGCATGGACTTGCAGGACAAGGCGTCCAAGCTCAGTCGCCATTGCCGGTTTTGAAGATGGCTGTTGACCGGATGCCCCACATCGACCGGCGAGCCCAGCCGCGTGACCCGAGGAAACCCGAATTTCGTGCGCGGATCGACTACGGTGCGAAACGCCGCGTTGCCCCAAACGGTCTCGGGACCTTCCTGGAGCTTCACCTGCATCTTCAGCCATTCGTAAGGCATGGCGCTTTTGTCGAGGGGCTTGTCGAGGGGCTTGTCGTGGGGCAGAGCGAAGAGAGCCCCTGCAAGCCCCTCCGGCGTTGCGGAAAAACCCTCGGGTTTCGGACGCGTGCCGAAGCGATCGAGACGGATCGGAAGGGATGCGCCTCCCTCGCGCCGCCAGGTTCCTTCCACCCTCGCGCCGCCTTGAGCCGCCGTGAGGCGCCAATAGGCCTCAACGGGTGGCTTGGGCTCGGCGTCTCCATCCTGTTCCTTGCAGATCTCCGAATTGCAGGGTTTCTCCTCGGCCAGCTCCGCCTTCCCGGAGCTGGCCGAGACCGGGTTGAGCGGAATGTCGACCCCTTGCGCGGGGTAGAAATAGCGCCCGGCCACGGGGCCATTCGCCTTGGCGATGTCGTCGCTGAATTCCACCACGATGGGATGCGTTCCGATGGTTCCCTTGTACACCGTAGGATCGGCCTGCGCCGCGGCGCTCAGGTAGACAACGAGCGGCCATGCCGCATAGACCGGGCGCATCATCGGCTCTCTCCACGCATGCGCCTGAGTAGAGCACAGCTTGGCGGAGAGGCAAGTTTCCCTTGGGTCATCAGGGATTAAGCCGCGTGGGCCTTCACCACCGCGAGGAACGCACTTGCATAGCGGTCGAGTTTGGCCTGTCCGACCCCATGGATCTCGCCGAAGGCCCGAACGGTGGTGGGCTTCTTGGCGACCATGTCGAAGAGGCTGCGATCCGAGAAGATCACGTAGGCCGGCACGCCCTCTTCCTTGGCGAGCCGCGTGCGCAGTGCCTTGAGGTCGAGGAGCAGCGGATCGTCCGTGGGCACCACGGATTCGGCTTCCATGCGGCCGCGCCGCCGGCGTCGCTCGGCGGGCTTCATGAGCACATCGGAGCGCAGCTCGATCCGCTCCTGCCCTTTGAGCACCGCCACGCCCCGGTCGGTCAGGGTCCAGCGTCCGTATTCGGCAAGCTCCAGGCCTACGAGGCCGGCGGCATAGATCTGGCGCAGGAGCGAGCGCCACTCGTTCTTCGAGCGGTCCTTTCCGACCCCGAAGGTTTTCAGCTTGTCGTGCCCGAAGCGGCGGACCGAATCCGTCTCGTCGCCCACCAGGATGTTGATGAGGTGCTCCGTGCCGAAGCGCTCGCCCGTGCGCACGATGGCGGAGAGGAGTTTTTGCGCCTCGATGGTGCCGTCGAAGGACAAGACCCCGTCGATGCACAGATCGCAATTGCCGCAAGGCTCGGTGCTCTCGCCGAAATAGGCCAGCAGGGTCTGGCGGCGGCAGCGCGGCGCTTCGCACAGGGCCACCAGAGCGTTGAGCCGCTGGCGCTCGACGCGCTTCTGCTCGTCGGCCGCGTCGCTCTCCTCGATCTGGAGGCGGCGCAGGCGCATGTCGTCGAGGCCGTAGAGGGTGAGCGTGTCGGCGGGCGCGCCGTCGCGCCCGGCGCGGCCGATCTCCTGGTAATAGGCCTCGATGGATTTCGGCAGGGCCGCATGGGCGACGAAGCGCACGTCCGGCTTGTCGATGCCCATGCCGAAGGCCACGGTGGCCACCATCACCACTCCGTCCTCCTGCAGGAAGATGTCCTGGTTCTTGGAGCGATCCGCTTGAGCCATGCCCGCGTGATAGGGCAGGGCGCGGTAGCCGGCCTGGCTCAACGAATCGGCCAGCCTCTCGGTGGCG
>DASQTM010000130.1:0-2169 GCA_035641875.1 Microvirga sp.
TCGCTGGAGAGCACGATGCAGCGCTTGTCCGGAAACAGCTCCGTCGCCTCCTCGGCGATCCGCTCCACCCCCGGGCCGCAGGGCACGAGTGAATCAATGCTGCCGCATTCGACGCAGGCCTGGGGGATGCGCTCCGCATGCCCGCAATGGTGGCAGACGAGGGAGCGCCGAAAGCGGTGCTCCACGAGCCAGGCGGAGCAGTTGGGGCATTCGTAGCGGTGGGCGCAGGACCGGCAGAGGGTGAGCGGGGCATAGCCGCGCCGGTTGAGGAAGAGCAGCGCCTGCTCGCCCCGGGCCACCGTGTCCTCCACGGACATGACCAGGGTAGGCGAGAGCCAGCGACCCTTCGGAATTGCCTCGCGCCGCAGGTCCACCGCCCGGATCTGGGGCATGGAGCGCCCGCCGAAGCGCTCGGGCAGGCGCAGGTGGCGGTAGCGCCCGCGCTCCACATTGACCCGGCTCTCGATGGAGGGCGTGGCGGAGGCCAGCACCACCGTGGCATTCTCGATCCGGCCGCGCACCACAGCCATATCGCGGGCGTGGTAGTGCACCCCGTCCTCCTGCTTGTAGGCGGTCTCGTGCTCCTCATCGACCACGATGAGGCCAAGATCCGCATAGGGCAGGAACAGGGCCGAGCGGGCGCCCGCCACCACCTTCACCTCCCCCGAGGCGATGCCTGCGTAAAGCCGCTCGCGCCGGCGGCCGGTGACGCCGGAATGCCAGGTGGCGGGCTTCACCCCGAATCGGGCGGCGAATCGGTCGAGGAACTGAGCGGTCAGCGCGATCTCCGGCATGAGGATCAGGGCCTGGCGGCCCTGGCGCACGGCCTCGGCCACCGCCTCGAAATAGACCTCCGTTTTCCCTGAACCCGTCACGCCTTCGAGGAGGATCACCGGCGGATGCTCCTCGGCCATGGACGACACCAGGGAATCCGCCGCCGCGCTCTGGCCGTCGGAAAGGCCGGTCCGGCCGAAATCCGGGTTCGGCAGATCGGCGATGGGTTCCTGCAGGAGGGTGACGGTTTCCAGGGTGCCTTCATCGATCAGGCCATCGACGACGCTGGCGCTGACCTCCGCCGCGAGGGCGAGTTCGCTCTTGAGGCGCACGACCCCATCTCGGGCGGCCTCCACGACCCTCTGGCGCGCCGGGGTCATGCGCTTAGGGAGAGGCCCGGACAATCTCACCCCGATCCGGACCGCCTCCGGGCGGTCTCCATCGGGGACCTTGAGGCTCATGGCCAGGGCCGAACCCTTGGGAGCGAGGGTGTACCAGGAAATCCAATCCAGGAACTTGCGCATCTTCGGCGAAAGGTTGGGCCCGTCGATAAGGCCCGTCACCTTCTTGAGATTGCCGCCCTGCCCTTCGCGCACGCCCCAGACCACCCCCACGACTTCGCGAGTCGCGAGCGGCACCTGCACCACATCGCCCTCCTCGACGCCGAGGCCGTCCGGCAGGGCATAGCTGTAGGCCGTGTCCAGCGCCAGCGGGATGAGAATATCGGCGATGCGGCTTGTCATTCGGAGGAGGTTAACCTGTCCCTGTTATTTCTTCTGCCCTTGCATATAGCGGGACCATGTCAAGCAGCGACTCACAAAATGGCCTTGATCTCGTCCTCCCCGGCGCGGCGGATACGCGCCGGGAGGCCATGGCCTGGCTTGCCGCCATGGCCAAGGAGCGGAGGCTGTCGGCCAAGACCGTGGAGGCCTATGGCCGCGACCTGCGCCAGTTCCTGACCTTTCTCACCAGCCATCTCGGCGAGCCGCCCGGCGTCGAGGCGATCCTGGGCCTCAAGCCCCTCGACATCCGCGCTTTCCTGGCGGCGCGGCGCATGAACGCGGTGCAGAGCCGCTCGCTCATGCGCCAGCTTGCGGCCCTGCGCTCCTTCGCCCGCCATCTGGAGCGGGAGGGTCACGGCACCGCCTCGGCCTTCGCGGCGATACGCACGCCCAAGGTGGACAAGAACCTGCCCCGCCCCCTCTCCGCCTCCTCCGCCGTTGCGGTGACGGATGCGCAGACGCGGGCTTCCGAGAACCGCAGGCCCTGGATCCTGGCGCGGGACGCCGCCGTGCTCTCCCTCCTCTATGGTGCGGGCCTGCGCATCTCGGAGGCCCTGGGCGTTCAGCGGCGGGATGCCCCGATCCACGGCACGGATGCGATCACCGTCACCGG
>DASQTM010000131.1:0-9043 GCA_035641875.1 Microvirga sp.
GAGGCCGACGCCGTCCACGCCCGCGTTGTTGGAGATGAAGGTCAGATCCTTCGCCCCCGAATCACGAATGGCCTCGATCAGCGTCTCCGGGATGCCGCAAAGGCCGAATCCCCCGGCCATGATGGTCATGCCGTCCTTGACCAGGCCAGCCAGCGCCGTGCGCCCATCGCTGTAAACCTTATCCATACAAACATCTCCTGAGCATGCTCCTCCCCTTCAGAAGGCACTTCGCAACTGACGGCACCCTGCAACTTGGCCTCAATTTAGACAATCCCTTCGTATGGATATATGGAAGCTCCTCATAGCCTGTTCTCCTCCGGCAAGCCGTTCCTCCTCAGCCCCTTGTGCTGCGGACAAAAGGTCTGAAAACTAAAGCTCATGTCTCGCCGCGTCGTTCTTCTCATCGCGTTGATCGCGCTTGCCGTCTTCGGTGGGGCGACAGCGCCCTGGACCTTGACCGGGAGCGGTCTCTCCACGGCGGTGGCCGATCATATGAAATCCCGCTACGGCCTTGATTTCACCTCCCAGGGCCGGAGCACCTTCGCCGTCCTGCCCATTCCGAGGGTCAAGCTCGAGGGGATCACGCTTCGCGCCCCCGACGGGGCCCTGAAGGCGGAGGGCGGGACTCTGCGAGGCGAACTGAATCTCCTGCCGCTCCTCGTCGGGAGGATCGAACTCGCAGAATTGACCCTAAGCGACACCCGGATCACGGGATCCTATCAGGCGCTTCAATCCCTGAAATGGAACGACCTCTTCGCCAACAGGCTCGATTCGACCTTCGCCCGCCGCCTGATCCTGGCCCGATCCTCGATCCAGTGGACGGATCTGCAGGACGCAGCCCTGGAGCAGGTGAACCTGGTGGCGACCTGGACCGGCGGGGAGGCCCCCCTCCAGGTGGCCGGCTCCGTCCTCTGGCGGGAGGAGCGGGTGCTTGTCGAGCAGGCCTCGGTCTCCCCGGCCCTGCTCGCCTCCAATCAGTTCAGCCCCGTCTCGCTCACCCTTTCGGCCCCGTCCGGTCGCGCGCTCATGGCGGGCGAGGCGAAGCTCGGAGATGATCCCCAATTCGCGGGGGAAAGCACGATCGAGGCGAAATCGGTCCGGGATTTCACCCAATGGAGCGGCATGAAGCTGCCCTTCGGTCCGCTGGTGGAGGCGCTGTCGGTGACGGGCGATGTCTCCATCAACCGCCGCCGCCTGACCTGGCCTTCCGTGGCCGTGACCCTCGGCGCCGATAAGCTCGAAGGCACCCTGGCGGTCCGCTTCGATACTGATCGCCCCCTGATTTCGGGGACGCTTGCGGCCGACAAGCTGAACCTCTCCGGCCTTTTCGAGCCTTTCACGCAGGCCCGCACGGCGTCCGGCGAGTGGAATGAAGACGACATCGATCTTGCTCATACGACCGGCAGCAGCCTCGACCTGCGCCTTTCCGCCGCCACCGCGAGGATCGGGCGTCTGCGTCTCGACGACATGGCGGCGAGCGTGCTCGTCCGCCCCGGGCGGATCGAGGCGTCCATCGGGCGGGCCGATTTCAACAAGGGAACCCTGAAGGGGCGCCTGTCCCTGGCCACTCTTAATGGAATGCTCGACTTCAAGAGCCAGGGCGCCTTCGCCGGGGTGGACATGGCCACGTTCCTCAACGCCATCGGCGAGCCCCGCTGGATCACCGGGCAGGCCCAGGGACAGTTCCAGATGGAAGGCTCCGGGCAGAACGTGGCGGCGGTGATCCGCGACGCCCAGGGCCGCTCCTCGGTGACGGTCAAGGACGGCGAACTCATCGGCATTTCCCTCGACGACGCCCTGCGCCGGGTCGAGAAGCGCCCGCTCCTGGCCTCCCTCAACTGGAAAGGCGGCCGCACGCCCTTCAACCAGGCCCAGGCGCAGATCGTCCTGAAGAACGGCATCGGCGAGGTCACGGAAAGCCGCCTCACGGCCCCTGCCCTGCAGACCAACCTTCAAGGCCGCGTCTCGCTGGTGGACCGCACCCTCGACCTGAGAGCCGACGTGTCGGCCGGCACTTCGGCCCTGCCCGATCCCGCGCCGGCTCTGGTGTTCGACGTCAGCGGCGGCTGGGACAGCGTCGTGGTGGCTCCGGACGCCCGCTCCCTCATCGAGCGTTCGGGCGCCGCCAAGCCCCTCCTGGGCCCGGACCGCCTGCCGCCGGGCAGCAACCCGCCGCCGACGGCCTCGGCTCACTGAATATTGCGCCGGGAGCGCAGCACCGAGCGCTTGCTCACCAGGGTCGCCGTCAGGACGCCAAAGGTCACGATTCCGATGAGGATGGTGGAGGCGGCGTTCACCTCGGGCGAGAGGCCGAGCCGCACCTGGCTGTAGATCCGGATCGGCAGGGTCGTCGCGCCGGGTCCGGTGTTGAAGCTCGCGATCACCAGGTCGTCGAGGGACAGGGTGAAGGCGAGAAGGAAGCCCGCCACGATGGACGGGGCGATCAGGGGCAGCGTGACCGCAAAGAAGGTTCGCAAAGGCGGCGCGCCGAGATCCATGGCGGCTTCCTCCAGGGACCGGTCGAAGGTCATGAGGCGCGACTGCACCACCACGGTCACGAAGCACATGGTGAGCGTCGTGTGCGCGAGCGTGATGGTCCAGAAGCCCCGGTCGAGGCCGATGGCCACGAAGAACAGCAGCAGCGACAGGCCGGTGATCACCTCGGGCATGACCATGGGCGCATAGACCATGCCGGTGAACAGGGTGCGGCCGAAGAACCGTCCGTAGCGGGTGAGCGCCAGGGCCGCCAGGGTGCCGAGAACCGTCGCGAGGCTTGCCGAGAGCAGCGCGATCCTGAGCGTCACCCAGGCCGCTTCCATGAGCGCCTCGTTGCGGAAGAGCGCCCTGTACCATTGGGTCGAGAAGCCGCCCCACACGGTGACGAGCCGCGAGGCGTTGAAGGAATAGACCATCAGCAGCAGGATCGGCAGATACAGGAAGGCGAAGCCCAGAACCAGCGCCGTGACGTTGAACAGGCCGAGGCGGCGCGTCATGACCCGGTCTCCACCCGCCTTGCTTCCACATCCCGGTAGATCACGATGGGAACCACGAGAATGATCAGCAGCAGGATCGCCACGGCGGAGGCCAGGGGCCAGTCGCGATTCGAGAAGAATTCGCTCCAGAGCTGACGGCCGATCATCAGGGTCTCCGACCCGCCGAGCAGGTCCGGAATCACGAATTCGCCCACGGCGGGAATGAAGCACAGGAGCGAGCCCGCGATGATGCCCGGCATGGAGAGCGGCACCGTGATGGTCCAGAACGAGCGCCAGGGAGGCGAGCCGAGATCGAGGGCTGCTTCGAGCAGGGTGTCGTCCATCTTCTCCAGGGTGGCGTAGAGCGGCAGCACCATGAACGGCAGGTAGGCGTAGACGATGCCGATATAGACCGCCGTCTCCGTGTTGAGGATGTTGACGGGCTCGGAGATCAGGCCGAGACCCATGAGCGCCTGGGTCAGCAGCCCTTCGGGCTTCAGGATGGCCACCCAGGCATAGATGCGGATGAGAAAGCTCGTCCAGAACGGCAGGATGACCAGCGCCACCAGGAGGGAGCGATAGCGCTCCGGCGCGCGGGCCATGCCGTAGGCGATGGGGAAGCCGACCAGAAGCAGCAGAAGGGTCGAGAGGGCTGCGATCCGTACCGACGAGAGCGTCGCCAGAAAATAGAGATCGTCCTCGACCAGGAGCCTGAAGTTCTCCAGGTCGAGCCCGCTGAAGAAGCCCGCCACGTCGCTCCACTCGAAGACCGGCGCGTAGGGCGGCTGGGCGACGGCCGGATCCGAGAGGCTGATCTTGAGGACGATGAGGAACGGCACGAGGAAGAGCGCGCCGAGCCACAGGTAGGGCACGGCGGGCACGAGACCCTCGATCGACCTCTTCGTGAAGGAGCGCGCTTTCATTCTATTCCGCCAGGATCACCGCCGCGCCCGGCGCGAAGGTGACATGGACCTGCTCGTCCCAGTCGATGGGGCTTTCCACGAAACGGGAGACGTTGGCGCAGGAGACGCGCAGGATCTCCCCCGTGGCGAGCTTGATCCGGTAGACGGTCCAGTCGCCGAGATAGCCGATGTCCCACACTTCGCCGGTGAGCACGTTCCGGGCGTCGGGTCCGGGCGGATCCCGCTGCACGATCATCTTCTCGGGCCGCACGGCGATCGCCACCGCCTGGCCGGAATGCAGCACCTCGTCCGGATCGTCGATGGTGAGCGGCGCCTCGGCGGATGGGGTCCGGACCCGCCAGAGGCCGTTCTCCTGGCCCTGCACATGGCCCTCCAGGATGTTCACGTCGCCGACGAATTCCGCGATGAAGCGGGTCTTGGGCTGCTCGTAGATTTCGCCGGGGGTCGCGACCTGGACGATCCGGCCGTGATCCATGACCGCGATGCGGTCGGCCATGGTCATCGCCTCCTCCTGGTCGTGGGTGACCACCACGAAGGTCATGCCGAGTTCGTGCTGGATATCCATCAGCTCGAACTGGGTCTCCTCCCGCAGCTTCTTGTCGAGGGCCGCCAGGGGCTCGTCCAGGAGCAGCACCTTCGGCTTCTTGGCCAGCGCGCGGGCCAGGGCGACCCGCTGGCGCTGGCCGCCGGAGAGCTGGCTGGGATAGCGGCGGGCGAGCTTTTCGAGCTGCACGAGGCGCAGCATCTCCCCGACCCGGGCGGCGATCTCGTCCTTGGGGAGGCCGTCCTGCTTCAGCCCGAAGGCGATGTTCTTCTCCACGCTCATATGCGGAAAGAGCGCATAGGACTGGAACATCATGTTCACGGGCCGGCGATAGGGCGGCACGCCCGCGAGGTTCTGCCCCGCCAGGGTGATGAGGCCTTCGCTCGGCGGCTCGAAGCCTGCCAGCATGCGCATGAGCGTGGTCTTGCCGCAGCCGGAGGGGCCGAGGAGGCAGAAGAACTCGCCTTCGAAGATGTCGAGGGTCAGGTGGTCCACCGCCACCGCGTCGCCGAACCGCTTCGTGACGTTCTCGAAGCGGATATGCGGCTTGGCGTCAGGGTCGGCCCAGGGGGCGAAGGTGCGGCGGACGGCGCCGACGGAAGCGGATTGGCGTTGGGGAGGAGGCAAGATGCTGGCACTTCGACCTGAACGGGAAAACTCACGCGCAACCTAGGACGTTCGGAGGAGGAGAACAACAGCATATCACCCTGATCTCCTCTAGTGCCCTCCGCCGCCTCCAGCGGCCGCCCGCGGCTTCTGGACGAACGGCAAGGCGAGGACGAGCCCCAGGAACAGGATGGTCAGGAGCAGGAACATGTCGGCGAACGACATGACCAGGGCTTCCCGCCGCACCATGTTCGACAGGGTTCGGAGCGCCGCCTGGGATGCATCCGAGCCGAGGTCGTGGAACTTCAGGGTCAGGCTGTCGAGGGTCTCGACGGCGGTCGAGCGGCCCCATTGCACGTTCTCCCGCAGGCGCTGGAGATGCAGGTCGAGGCGGCTGTTCAGGATCGTGTTGATCAGCGCCAGCCCCACCGCGCCGCCGAGGTTGCGGGTGAGGTTGTAGAGGCCGGACGCGTTCTTGATCCGCTCCGGCGGCAGGGTGCCAAGCGCGATGTTGTTGATCGGCACCATGCAGATCATCAGCCCGACGCCGCGGAAGATCTGCGGCACGAACAGCTCCCAGAAGTCCCAGTCCTTGGTCAGGCCGGTGATGAGCCAGGTGCCGAAGGCGAAGGCGGCAAACCCGATTCCCATCATGACCCGCGGGTCGAGCTTGCGGGACAGGATCCCGGCCACCGGCGCCATGAGGAACATGCAGGCGCCGGACACGAACATGGTCTCGCCGATCTGAAGCGACGAGTAGCCCCGCACCCGCGCCAGATAGACCGGGTAGAGATAGGTGAGCCCGTAGAGGCCGATGCCCATGACGAAGCTGAAGGCGGAGCCGGCGAGAAAGTTGCGGTCGGCAAAGGCGCGCAGGTCCACGATGGGCTGTTTGGCGTTGAAGGCCCGGTAGAAGAACCCAACGGCGCCGACGACGCAGACGACCGTCAGCACCAGCACCGCCTCGTCCTGGAACCAGTCGTTCAGCGGTCCTTCCTCCAGCACATATTCGAGGCTGCCGAGGAACGCCGCCATGAAGCCGAGTCCCGCCCAGTCGAAGGACTTGAGGAGGCTGAAATCCGGCTCGTCGAAATCCACCAGGAGATAGGTGGACACCGTCACGAGGATGCCGGGCACGATGTTCACGAGGAAGAGCCAGTGCCAGGAGAACAGATCCGTGAGATAGCCGCCGAGCGTCGGCCCGATGGTCGGCGCGAGGGTGGCCACGAGGCCGATGATGGGCGAGATCACGGGCCGCTTCTCCGGCGGGAAGATGGTGAAGGCAGAAGCGAAGACCGTGGGGATCATGCCGCCGCCGATGAAGCCCTGAAGCGCGCGCCAGAGGATCATCTGCTCGATGTTGGTGGCGGTGGCGCACATGAAGCTCATGAGCGTGAAGCCGCCGGAGGAAATCACGAACATCCAGCGGGTCGAGAGCACCCGCGAGAGGGTGCCCGAGAGCGGGATCATGATCACTTCCGCGATCAGGTAGGAGGTCTGCACCCAGGAGATTTCCTCCGACGAGGCGGAGAGGCCGGCCTGGATCTCGGCGAGCGACGCCGACACGATCTGGATGTCCAGGATCGCCATGAACATGCCGAAGACCATGCAGAAGAACGCAAAGGTCCGCCGCCGGTCGAGCGGCGGGGACTTCGCGGCAGGCATTAGGCCTGCCGGCTTGCCGGCGATAGCGGCGGACGCGGCCATGATGGCTTACTCTTTGATGCTGGCGGTCTTTGCGGGCTGAGCCGATTCGCGGGTATCCACGTCCACGACCACGGAGAGGCCGGGGCGCAGGATCCCCTGCCGTGCGACTTCGGGGCTGACGACCACGCGCACGGGCACGCGCTGAACGATCTTGGTGAAGTTGCCCGTGGCGTTCTCGGGCGGCAGCAGGCTGAACACGGAGCCGGAAGCCGGAGACACGCTCTCCACGGTGCCGACGATGTCGGAATCCGGGAAGGCATCCACCTCGATATGCACCTTCTGGCCGGGCTTCAGGGAGGCGAGCTGCGTCTCCTTGAAATTGGCGTCCACATGCACGCTGTTCAGGGGCACCAGGGCCGCCAGGCGCGCGCCGGGCTGCACGAAGGTGCCGACCTCGATGGCCTTGTTGCCGATGACGCCGTCCACAGGCGCGCGGATCTCCGTGAAGGAGAGATCGCGCTCCGCCTTCTGAACCGAGGTCTGCAGCTCGGCGGCGAGGCGCTGCCCCTCGTTCTGCTGCGCGGTCAGCACGTCCACATTGGCCCTGGCGGCGGCAAACGCCGCTTCGGCGCTCCTTACGTTGGCGTCGGCCCGGTCCCGGGCGGCCTTGGCGTTCTCAAGCGCCGCGCGGCTGGTGTAGTCGGAGCGGGAGAGCTGGAGTTGGCGGGCGTAATCGCCCTCCGCCCGCTCCGCCTCCGCCCGGGCGGCCGCAATCTGCGCCTCGGCTTGAGCGACGGAGGCTCCCGCGGCCTCGACCTGGCGGCCGATGCGCACGATGGCGCTCTGCTGGGTCGCGAGCTTGTCCTTGGCGGATTGCAGGGCCAGCCGGTAATCGCCCTCGTCGATCTTGGCGATCAGGTCGCCGGCCTTGACGCTCTGGTTGTTGGAAACGGCGACGGAATCCACATAGCCCGACACCTTGGCCGACAGGATCGTGATGTCGGCCTGCACATAGGCGTCCTCCGTCGAGACCATGAAGCGCCCGTTGGTCCACCACCCATGGCCCTCGTAGGCGCCGAAAGCCGAGGCAGCCGCCAGAACGGCCAGGATGATCGGCCTCTTGAGGGATCTAGGTTTCTTGGGTTCAGGAGCTTGCGTCGCCGGAGCGCCCTGCTCCGTTGCCGTCGCCGGAGCGGATTGCCGTTGCGTCGCAGGCCCGGAGCCGACCTTGTCGCCCTGCTCGAATTCTTCGCGATAAGCCATGTCAACCTCTGCGAGCCGGGATAAGCTGCCCGGACCTGAGAGGTTCGAGCTTGCCTGTACGGGCTTGATCCCTGTCGATTGCAGGTTACATATGCGTTGACCGAACGGTTCGGTCAATGGCTTCGAGGTGACAAAACACACATGACCGACCTGAAGGATATTGTCCACGCGGGGGATACTCCCTCCTCCCTGGAGGATGGCGCGGAGAACGCCAAGCGCCGTCAGGTACTGCAAGGAGCCCGCCAGGTCTTTCTGGCGCGGGGCTTCGACGGCGCGAGCATGGGCGACATCGCCAAGGCGGCGGGCGTGTCCAAGGGAACGCTCTATGTCTATTTCGACAACAAGGAGAGCCTGTTCGAAGCCCTGACGACGGAGGAAAAGCGCGGGCTGGCCGAGGTACTCTTCCAGCTCGACGCGGACGACCCTGACGTCCGCGCGGTTCTGACCAAGCTCGGCCACAGCTATGTGAGCCGCATGGGAACCCCGGAACATGTCTCGTCGGTCAGGATGGTCATCGGCGCGGCGGAGAAATTCCCGCGCCTGGGGCAGGCCTTCTATGAAGCCGGCCCCCGCCAGGGCGCGGCCCGGCTGAAGGCCTATCTCGACCGGCAGGTGGAGGCGGGGCGTCTGTCCATCGCGGATACGGGCGTGGCCGCCCACCACTTCCTAGATCTGTGCGCCTCAGGCCTCATCCGGCGGCTGTTGCTGGCAGTGGGCGAGCCGCCGACGGAGGACGAGATCAGGACGAATGTGGAGAACGCCATGCGGGTGTTCTTCGCGGCCTATGGACCTGACAGGAATCAGTGATCCGTCCGCATGGCGTCGGCCACGCGGGCCTTGAGCACCTCGGGCTGGCGCAGGATCAAGGCCCCCCTGGTGCGCTCGATCAGGCCCTCCTGGGACATCATGGTGAATTCCCGCGTCACCTGCTCGCGGCGGCAGCCGATGCGGGCGGCGAGCACGTGGTGGTAGGGCGGCGGCGTGACGACCCGTTCGAGCTCCGAGCCGGTCCGCGCCACCGAGAGCCGCAGCAGCTCCGAATAAAGCCGGTGGCGCAGGTCGAGCACCGCATGCTCCATGATTCGTGC
>DASQTM010000132.1:0-3247 GCA_035641875.1 Microvirga sp.
CCCGTCTGCCCGCCGGTGCTTGCTCGTGGGATCCAACAAGCAATTTATCCGTTGTTCGCAACGGGCCACATAATTACGATCAGGGACGAGGGGCTATGGTTCGAGCAACCTCCAGGGGCACGCGGTGTCGCAGGTCGAGCACCGTTGCGCGGTGCGCTCTTCTTGCCATGTTTCCGCCGTTTTCGGCCCCCTTGGCTAACCCCTGATTCAAGGAGATGTCATGCAGGATAATCGCATCAGTCTGGATGGAACCTGGGAATTTTTGCATGTGGCCGACGACCGCCTGTTAGGCCCGGCGGAGGTTCGCCAGATCGTGGTGCCGAGTCCGTGGCAGGCCCAGTTTTCCGACCTGCGCATGCGCGCCGGCATCGGCATCTACCGCAAGACGATCCAGATCGACGAGAGCTGGCTGCACGACAGCATATGGCTACGCTTCGGCGCCGTATTCCACAATTCCAAGGTCTTCATCAACGATGAGGCGGTAGGCTCGAACGAAGGCGGCTTCCTGCCCTTCTCCTTCGACGTGACCTCCTATCTCAGGCCGGGCGCCAACGAGATCAAGGTTCGCGTCGACTCGCCCACCGACAACCCGGCCGAGTTTCCGGACTCGCCCTTCGCCGAGATCCCCTTCGGCAAGCAGAGCTGGTACGGCCCGCTCTCCGGCATCTGGCAGCCGGTCCATCTGGAGCGCCGGATCTCCGATCACATGAACCGCGTCCGCCTCGTCCCGAGCCTGGCGACCGGCAGGGTGACGTCGGGGGTGTTCTTCGCACGGCCCCTCACGGGCGCCACGCAGATCCGCATCGAGGTCACCGACCCCACGGGACAGGTGGTGGTGGACGAGATGCACGAGACGCAGGTCGGCGTCACCAGCATGCCGTTCGAATTCACGGTCCGGGACGTGCAGGCCTGGTCGCCGGATCACCCGAACCTCTACCGCGTCCGCCTGGAGCTCATGCGCGGCGGCGAGGTGAGGGACGAGATCGCGGACCATTTCGGCTTTCGCACCATCGAGACCCGCGGCGGCAAGTTCTACCTCAACGGCGAGCCGCTCTATCTCCGGGCCGCCCTCGACCAGGACTACTACCCGGACACGATCTGCACCGTGCCGTCGGTGGAGTTTCTGGAAGACCAGTTCCGCAAGGCGAAGGAGCTGGGGCTCAACTGCCTGCGCTGCCACATCAAGGCGGCGGATCCGCGCTACTACGAGGTGGCGGACCGGATGGGCCTGCTCATCTGGACGGAGCTTCCCAACGGCGGCATGGCCACCGACCGCTCCCGCGGGCGCAAGGAGAAGCTCCTGAAGGGCATCGTCGACCGGGACGTCAACCATCCGTCGATCATCATCTGGACAATCATTAACGAGAACTGGGGCGTCGACCTGGTCAACGACGCGGATCACCGGGATTGGCTCAAGCGCACCTTCGCCTGGCTCAAGGCCTACGATCCGACGCGCCTCGTGGTCGACAACTCGCCGCTGGCCCCGAGCTTCCACGTGGAGTCCGATATCGCGGATTATCACTTCTACGCGGCCTATCCCGACCACCGGGAGCAATGGGACCAGTTCGTGGACGAGCTGTCGAATCGCGCCTCCTGGCTCTATTCGCCCCATGGCGACGCGGTGATCACCGGGCGCGAGCCGCTCATGTGCTCCGAGTTCGGCAATTGGGGCCTGCCCTATCCGAAGGACCTGCGCAACGAGCGGGGCGAGGAGCCCTGGTGGTTCGAGACCGGCCATGATTGGGGCGAGGGCGTGATGTACGCCCACGGGGTCGAGAACCGCTTTTCCGACTGGAGCCTGGACCGGGTGTTCGGCGACCTGCGCCGCTTCGTCATCGCGGCCCAGTGGCAGCAGTTCCGCGCCATGAAGTACGAGATCGAGGCGATGCGGCGCAAGCCGAGCCTGTCCGGCTACGTCATCACCGAGCTGCACGATTGCCACTGGGAATCGAACGGCCTTCTCGACATGCGCCGCAATCCGCGCGTGTTCCACGAGCTGTTCCACATCGTCAATTCGGACACGGTGATCGTGCCGAAATGGGAGCGCGCCTCCTACTGGGCCGGAGAGAAGGCCGCCCTGGGGCTGGCGGTTGCGCACGGCGCTGGGCCGGTGATCGAGGATTGCCAGCTCGAGATCAGCATCGGCAGCGAGACGCAGCGGATCCCCCTGCCCCGCATCGAGGCCCCTCACGTGCTGGATCTCGGCCGCGTCGAGGTGCCGCTGCCCGAGATGAACGAGCCGGCCCTGCGGCGCGTCAACTTCGATCTGCGCTCCCCCGACGGCAGCCTGATCTCCCACAACCACCTGGACCTGGCGATCCACCCCAAGCGCGCCAAGCCTGCGCATCTGCGCGAGATGGTCTGGTCGCCGGACGAGGACATCCGCGAGCGCTTCGGGGCTCTCGGCTACACCATGGCCCGCGCCTTCGAGGAATCCACCCTGATCGTGGCTCGCACCCACAACAAGGCGATCGCGGACCACGTGCGGGCGGGCGCGAAGCTGCTGCTGCTGCCGGAAGACGACATGAGCCTCTACCCGTTCTTCCCGCACTGGCAGGCCGTGAAGGTGCAGGCGCGCTCCGGCACCCTGTGGTCCGGCGACTGGGCGTCCTCCTTCGGCTGGCTGCGCCGCTCGGGCCACTTCGCCCGCTTCCCCTCAGGCCCCCTGCTCGACGAGACCATGGACCGGGTGCTGCCGGAGCATGTGATCTCGGGCTGCAACCTGCTCGACTTCCAGGCCCGGGTCTTCGCCGGCCTCGTGGTCGGCTGGATCCACAAGCCGGTGGCTCTCGGCGTGGAGCGCACCTACGGCCGCGGACGCCTGGTCGCCTCGACCCTGCGCCTGTTCCGGGACCAGCCCATGGCGGACCCGACCGCCACCATGCTGACGGATGCGCTGATGGAACTGGCGGCGGAAGCCCGGGCGCCGCGCCTCGAAGAGGCCGTGCGGGCCGCGGAAGCGGCGGCTTAAACGCTTCTTGCGATTTATCCTGCTTGAGAGCGGCGCGGACGATCCGCGCCGCTCTTTTTCTTTCGAGGCAGCGTACAAAAAATCACGACCGGCGCAGGGCCGGCCGTGATGGAATGATTCAGATGATGGAATGATTCAGATAGGATCGGCTACTCGGCTGCGAGCTTCAGGGCGTCCGCCGACCATTCGATCTCGTTGTCGGCGAAGAAGCGGTCGAGAGCGCTTTCGAGACCTGGCATGAGGATGCCGCGCTCGGTGGCAAGAGCCGTGCTGAGC
>DASQTM010000133.1:0-9828 GCA_035641875.1 Microvirga sp.
TCCGGATCGGCTTGGCGTCGGGACGATCAGGCACGCCCACCGTCTCGCCGTGGATGGCGATCAGCTCCTCCATATCGTTCACCGAGCGCCGCAGGTTGTTGATGTGCATACCTACGTCGCGCAGGTAGCCGTGGATCACGAAATACGTGGTGAGCACATAGGCGAGATCGCCCGGCGTCGCGCGGTCGTTCCACCACAGCCAGAGTGCGGTGCCGATGATGGCGGCCCGGATGCCCAGAAGCGCGATGAACTGCACCGTGCCGCTGTTGGTGCCCCGCTGCCAGAGGCGGCTCGTGCGGCTGCGCCACTTGGCCAGCACCCAGGTGAGCCGCCCGTCCTCCCGCGCCTCCGCGCCGAAGGCCTTGACCACCGCGTTGCAGCTCAAGGCGTCCGCCAGGGTGCCGCCCACCCGCGTATCCCACGCATTGGCGAGCCGCGCGGCAGGGGCGACGTACCGGGTCGCGAGAAGAGCCGTCATGACGATATAGGCGAGCGCGCTCGCGCCGACCACGAGGCCCATGACCGGCCAGCGCAGCCCTAACACGATCATCGAACCGGCGAGGACCGTCAGCGACGGCAGCAGGGCCAGAAGAAGCGTATCGTGCAGCAGGTCGAGCGCCCACATGCCGCGCGTGATCTTGCGCACGGTGGAGCCCGCGAAGCTGTTGGCGTGCCAGTCGGTGGAGAAGCGCTGGACGCGGGCGAAGGCATCCTGCGCCACCCGCCCCATCACGCGCAGGGTCAGCTCGACGATGCCGTAGAACGCCAAGTGCCGCATGACGATCATCACCAGGCCGAGTCCCGTCATGAAGCCGAACGCCACGAGGGCCGCACGCAGGGAAGCTCCCCGGTCGGCTCCGCCCGCCGCGATGGCGTCCACGAGCCGTCCTGCGAAGACCGGCATGAACACGTCCGCAAGGGTGGACGCCATCATGGTGACCACGATGAGGGCCACATAGCGCGGCTCCTCGCGCCAGTGCCGGAACGTGAATCTCAATACGTCGCGGGTCGCGTCCCCGCCCTTCGTCTGTTGAGTCATTGCATTGAACAGGCTGCGCTCCAAAGCGCGCCTCTCCCGAAAATATCGAAGGAGCGTCGGCAGGGGCGCGATGAGAAGCGTCCGGCGTCGCTCGAATCTATGGAATTGAAAGGTTTATGGGCGCGGGGCCTCGCTGCCCCGCATCGTCCGGCCTAAGGCTTGGACGCGGGAGGAATGTTCAGCAAGCACATGAAAGCCATGCAGTCCTCCCTCTCTGGAAATGAAACCTATGCGCAAACTAGAGCAGTCATTCCAACTTGGCAACTGCGCAAAGGTTCAAACGTCAAATCTTCCTCAGACGCATATGAGGGGCCGGTGCGGCCCCGGCGGCAACTCGGCCCTGATGGCATCGCCCGGCCTCACCTCGCCGCCCTCGATCACGATCCCCATCACGCCGGCCTTGCGGACGAGGTTGCCCTCCGGGTCGCGATCCAGCACGGCCTTCATCAGACCTTTTTGAAAGCGGTCGATTTGAACGCAGGGATTGCGCAGACCCGTGATCTCGACCAGGGCGCTTTCACCGATCAGCAGCCGCGCCCCGGTCGGCAGGGACAGAAGATCGATCCCGCGGGTGGTCACGTTCTCGCCCATCTGGCCGGCGCAGACGCTGAAGCCCGCCGCCCGCAACTCGTCGTGGAGTTCGGCGTGGATCAGGTGGACCTGCCGCAGGTTGGGCTGGCTCGGGTCCTTGGCCACCCGGGAGCGGTGCTTCACGGTCCGGCCCAGATGGGCGTCGCCTTCCACCCCCAGACCGGCCAGAAGCCGAATGCTCTCCCGGTTCGGCTTGCTGAACCCGTGCGTCGCGCTGCAGGACACGGCCGTGACGACTGCCGGCATGAGATTGGGTCCTCCTGTGGGAGCTCCAAAAGCGGTCATGAGGAGGATTCACCGGGAAGGGTGGCGCTACAAAGGGGTAATCCGCGCCTGCTCGTTCGGTCCGTCCCTGATCTTCGCTCACGCCGAGGGGTAATGCGTCTGGCCCATAATGTCCGGCATCCCCTACCCCTTTGGCAAGATCGACTTCGCAGCCTTGGCAATATAATATTTTCGAAGAGTAGAGACCGCCAACTGGGCCTTGTTCAAGGAAATGTTGAAGGTGGGCAATGGAAACGAACGTCGTTTCGAGCTTCTCTTCTTTCCAGAATATGCGAACGGAGTGGAATGAGCTTGCGAATAATTTCGCGTCTCCGCTTCTGCGCCATGAATGGGTGTCCGCCTGCATGGAGGCCCTCTATCCCAAGCGGGCTCTGCCGACCGTCTTCATCGTCCGTTCCGGCGGACGGCTTCGGGCCGCCGCACCCCTGATGTCTGTCCGCCGCACCATCATGCCGGAACTGGAGACGCCCGGGGATGCTCTCCTGGAGCCCTCGGGCTTCATCTACGACAGCGAGGAAGCGCTCATGACGCTGCTCGACGCTGTGCGTGAAACACGCCGGTCGTTCCATCTCTCCCGGCTCGGCAGGGAGGCCAAGGAGACCCGGGCGCTCAAGCATGCCCTGGCCAAGGGTTGCGTCCGCGTGGAGAGGGACGGAGCAAGCAGCCTCCGCATCCCCCTCAAACACACCTGGAAGGACTTCGAAGCGTCGATCTCATCAGGGCGGCGCAGCGACCTGCGACGCTACCGGCGCCGGGCCGAGAGCCTGGGCGAGGTCGCATTCGAAGCCGTTCACCCGGACGCCGGGACTTTCGCGCAGCCGATGGAGGATCTGCTTCGGATCGAGGCGTCCGGCTGGAAGGGGCAAAGCCGCTCGGCCATTCTCTCGCAGCCTCACGTCCGAAAATTCTATGAGAGCTATGCCCGGTCCGCAGCCGAACAGGGGATGCTGCGCTTCTTCTTCCTGAGGGTCGACGGCAAGATCATTGCCGGGCGCATGGCCGTGGAGCACAGCCGGCGGCTGTGGGACCTGAGGATGGGCTATGACGAAACCTGGTGCAGATGCGCTCCAGGCGTTCTCCTGACCCACGAGACGCTTCGCTATGCGGTCGAGCGGGGGCTGGAGGCCTACGAGTTCCTCGGTTGCGCCGAGGTCTGGGAGAGGCACTGGCCCTGCGAGGAGGATCACTACGTCTCGCTCAGGGCATATCCCTACTCCCTCAAGGGCCAGTTCTCCTTCGCCCAGGACGGCTGCCGGGTCGTGTCGAAGAAGGCCGTCTCCGCCGTGCAGGCAGGCTTCAACCGGGTCATGAGGAAGGCGGTGGCCGTGCCGAGTGCAACGATCTACATGGAAGAGGGCCTGCCCCTCATCCACTAGAGGAGTGGGGCCTTTGGCGCGGTGCTCTTTTCTGCGGGAACGGGCGCGGGCAGCGCCTTCGATCTCCGGAAGGCTCTAGAAGGACATCAGGTCCACGCACTCGAAACCTCTCTCGCCCAGGCGCTGCGCCAGGATGCGGCGATGGCAATGGGCGGGATCGCGTTCGAAACAGAGAAGGCAGACCGGCTGCTCCCGTGCGAGCGCCTCCAGGTCCCGCAGGGCCTCCTGCGCGGGGTCTGTCGCCAGCACCTCGTCGCAATAGATCCGGCGCATCAGATCGGGATCGCCCGCCCGGGCGGCCTGGCGGCCCTCCTTCGGGGTGCCGAGGGTGATGAAGTGCCGGTAGCCGATCCCTTGCCCGGCCAGAGCATCGCGAAGCGCCGATTTGGAGAAACCGCGCTTGCGCGAGAGCGCCACGGCGCGCACGTCCGCAAGCGTCGCGACGCCCGCCTCCTTCAGGGTGGAGAGGAAGCGGTCCGCATCCGCCCCCTCGTAACCGATCGTGAAGACTTGCGGCTTTGCCATGGGGTGGCGGAAAGCTCACATGGAAGGCTGCGGATGCCGCGGCGCTTGCGGCTGCGTGTAGGG
Organism: Microvirga sp.; assembly: GCA_035641875.1. Taxonomy (GTDB): domain Bacteria; phylum Pseudomonadota; class Alphaproteobacteria; order Rhizobiales; family Beijerinckiaceae; genus Microvirga. The sequence goes on from DASQTM010000133.1 coordinate 3,880, forward strand.
CTGCAGGGCCTCCGGCGTGCGGAAGTCCCGCGGCACCTCGAAATCGCTTGCCGCGCCGCGGCTCTGCTCGATCCCTTTAGGATAGCCGCTCCGGTCGGAATAATCCTGCATCGGCGGCAGGGGCCGCGGGCTCTCGCCGCTCAGGACCTGAGCGCAATACACGTCCAGGGCCGTCACGCCGGCGACCGCCGCCATGGCGATGCCCACATTGCCCTTCTTCGGGTTGTTGCCCTCGAGACCGGTAGCGAGGGTGGCGAGATCGAGGCCGTCGCCGGCAACGCGCCCCCAGATCCAGGGCGTCGGATCCTTCGAGGCTAGGATGCCGATTCCGGTCGCGATCTCCCGCATGCCGTAGGCGGCGATCAACCCCTCCTGTCCCTTCATCCCAAGCGAGCGGGCGAGAGCGCGCGGAGCCACCACTTCGGCGATGCCGAGCGCGATGGAGAACCATCCCAGGCCCCGCGCCAGGGTATCGGTGGCCGTATCCGCGTGGCCGCGGCGGCGCGTCTTTTCGGTTTCGTAGCGCATGACTGACACCTCAGGGTTTGAGAACGACCTTGATGCAGCCGTCCTGCTTGTCGCGGAACACCTTGTACATGTCCGGGCCCTCACCGAGCCCGACTGTGTGCGTGATGACGAAGGACGGGTCGATCTGGCCTTCCTCGATGCGGCGCAGGAGATCGTCCGTCCAGCGGTTCACGTGGGTCTGGCCGGTGCGGACCGTGAGGCCCTTGTTCATGAGCGCACCGAACGGGATCTTGTCGAGGAGCCCGCCATAGACGCCGGGAATCGAGAGCGTGCCCGCGGGGCGGCACACATAGATCATCTCGCGCAGCACGTGCGGCCGGTCGGTTTCCAGCATGGTGGCCTGCTTGACCCGGTCGTACATGGAATCGATGGTGGCGGTCGCATGGGCCTCCATGCCCACCGCGTCGATGCACTTCTCCGGGCCCTTGCCGCTGGTGAGCTCGTTCAGGCGCTCGATGACGCTTTCTTCGTCGAAATTGATCGTGATCGCGCCTCCGGCCCGCGCCATGTCGAGGCGCTCCGGCACCCGGTCGATGGCGATCACCTGCTTGGCGCCGAGCAGGATGGCGCTGCGGATCGCCATCTGGCCGACGGGCCCCGCGCCCCAGATCGCCACCGTGTCGGTCGGCTGAATGTCGCACTGGACCGCCGCCTGCCACCCGGTGGGGAAGATGTCGCCGAGGAACAGCACCTGCTCGTCGCTGAGCCCGCCAGGAACCTTGATGTGCGTCTTGTCCGCGAAGGGAACGCGCACGTACTCCGCCTGTCCGCCCGGATAGCCGCCGGTGAGATGCGTGTAGCCGAAGAGGCCCGCGGTGGTGTGGCCGAAGGCCTTGGCGGCGATATGGCCGTTGCGGTTCGTCCGCTCGCAGACGGAGAAGTTGCCGCGCTTGCACTGGTCGCACTCGCCGCAGATGATCGTGAACGGCACCACCACCCGGTCGCCAACCTTCAGGGCGCCCTTGGCCTCGGCTCCCACATCGACCACCTCGCCCATGAACTCGTGGCCCATGATATCGCCGCTCTTCATGCCCGGCATGAAGTGATCGTAGAGGTGGAGATCCGAGCCGCAGATGGCGCAGCTCGTCACCTTGATGATCGCATCGCGCGGATGTTCGATTTCGGGATCGGGAACGGAGTCGCAACGGATGTCGGTGGTGCCGTGCCAAACAAGAGCCTTCATCGAAAATCTCCCTCAACCTGCGTGCAAAAGGCCAAGCTTCGTCGCCTGTCCTCGCGTCACAGGAAAGACTTCTTGAAGGGCTCTTCCGTTCCCTTGAGGCCTGCAAAAACCGGCAGCTCCCTCGCAGGAGCGGGTTTCAGATGCGTGAGGGCAGGCTGCGGATGATCTGGGCGAGGGCCGGCTCCAGCACCTGGTGGGCGGCCTCTTCCACCTCGAACCACTGGGCCTCGCGCTGCCCCTTCTCGCGCCAGGATCGGAGCTGCTTGGACACCTCGAGCGGGTAGACGTTGACCCGGCACAGGTCGAAATGCGCCGCGCGGCGCTTCCAGTAGTTGTAGTGGCCGAGGGGCTTGTCGTCGATGTCGCCCTTGACGCCGGCCTCCTCCCTCGCCTCCAGGGCCGCGGCCTTGTGAGGCTTCTTGCCCTTCATCGGCCAGCCCTTCGGGATGAGCCAGCGCTTGGTCTCCCGCGAGGTGACGAGAAGCACCTCGAGCCTGCCGTCCTTGATGCGGAAGGGGAGCGCTGCAACCTGGCTGAGTTCGTCTTTGAGGGCCTGGGACATTCTTGGGTGGGGATATTCCTAGGGCGACACTTTGTTATATAGTTGATTTAAGCCGGCTAATAAAGGATGAATTCAAAAGGTTTCAAGGCATTCGACCATCTTTGTAGCAAGCCGAGATGAACGCCTGATAACAAAGTGCCGTCCTTTTTGATCCGGAGGAAAATCCCACCCCATGACGACCGATGGTCTCGACATCCGATTTGCCGCCGCCTGCGCCATCGCCAGGGAGGCGGGCGTGCTGGCGCGCAAGCGCTTTCTGGAGCGGCCCCGTTCCCAACGCCCCGACTTCAAAGGGCCGCAGGACTTTCTGACCGTCACCGACGCCGAGGTGGAGGAGCTGATCCGCCGCCGCCTCAGCGAGCTCTTCCCGAACGATTCCTTCTTCGGGGAGGAAGGCGGTGGCTCCTTCGAGCGCGACGTGTGGGTGGTCGATCCCATCGACGGAACCGCGAATTTCGCCCGCGGGATCCCGCATTTCGCGATCTCCATCGCGTTTGCCCGCGACAACCGCGCCGAGATCGGCGTGATCTACGACGTCATGCACGCGGAGCTCTACACCGCCCTGCGCGGCCATGGGGCGATCCTCAACGGGGAGCCGATCCGGGTGAGCGGCCTTGCCGACATGAGGCAGGCGACCGTGGAGGCCGGGTGGTCGCCGCGTCTGCCGCCCGAGCCCTATGTGGCCGTCGTCGAGAGGCTGAAGACCACGGGCGCCAATGTGCGGCGCGCCGGATCGGGGACCCTTGCCCTCGCCTATGTGGCCGATGGGCGTATCGACGCCTATTGCGAGCTTCACATCAACTCGTGGGATGCGCTTGCCGGGCTGCTGATCATCGAGGAGGCCGGGGGCTGGACCAACAACTTCCTGGCGGGGGACGGGATGCGCAAGGGCAACCCGGTCCTCGCCTGCACCCCCGAACTCGCGGACGCGCTGATAGCCGCGACGGGGATCTCGAAGGAGCCTTGAGGGACCGGGCCTCGCCTATGGGCGGGCTTGTCATTCGCCTCAAGGCGGGAGACAAAAAAACACGGGCTGAAACCCTTGACCGGCGGGCCCATTGGAGGGAGCTTAGCCGGCCAAGCAAAACAAAACAACATTCACGAAAACGGGAGGAACCTATGAACATCAGAAAGAACTTCGTCGCAGCCACCATGCTGGCGGGCACCATGACGGCCCTGTCCTTCATGTCGGCCGGGGCCGCTCAGGCCCAGGGCGCCCTGGTCATGTACTGCGCCGTGCAGGAGGAATGGTGCCGCGCCATGGTCGGCGCCTTCGAGCGCGAGACCGGCATCAAGGTCTCCATGACCCGCAAGAGCTCCGGCGAGATCTTCGCCCAGGTGAAGGCCGAGGCCCAGAATCCCCGGGCGGACATCTGGTGGGGCGGCACGGGCGATCCTCACATGCAGGCGGCGGAAGAGGGGCTCACGGTCGAATACAAGTCGCCGAAGATGGGCGAGCTCCAGGATTGGGCCGTGCGCCAGTGGGAGCAGTCGAAGAACCGCACCGTCGGCATCTATTCGGGCGCCCTCGGCTTCGGCTACAACACAGACTTGGTGAAGTCGAAGGGCCTGCCGGAGCCGAAATGCTGGGCCGACCTGCTCGACGCGAAGCTGAAGGACGAGGTGCAGGTGGCGGATCCCAACTCCTCGGGCACCGCCTACACGCTGCTGGCCACCATCGTGCAGCTCATGGGCGAGCAGAAGGGCTTCGACTACCTCAAGAGCCTGCACAAAAACGTCAACCAGTATACCAAGTCGGGCGCTGCTCCGGCCAAGGCCATGTCCATCGGCGAGACCACGGTGGGCATCACCTTCATGCACGACATCGTCACGATGGTGGTGGACAAGGCCCCGATCAAGGTGGTCGCTCCCTGCGAAGGGACGGGCTACGAGATCGGCTCCATGTCGATCATCAAGGGCGCCAAGAACCTCGACAGCGCCAAGAAGTTCTATGACTGGGCCCTGACCGCGGACGCCCAGAAGCTCGGCGCGGAAGCCAAGTCCTACCAGGTGCCCTCCAACAAGAGCACCCCGGTTCCGCCCCAGGCGCCGAAGCTCAGCGACATCAAGCTGATCAACTTCGATTTTGCGAAATACGGCTCCTCGGAGGAGCGCAAGCGCCTGCTGTCCAAGTGGGACAGCGAAGTGAAGAACCTGCCGAAATAGTCGGCTCCTCACAGCGTCCGGCGAGGCGTTGTCCGTCTCGCCGGGGCGTCATCGTCACCTGAACGCCTTCGGACCGGATTCCCCTCTGGAGTCCGGTTCCTCTTCATGCGGGAACAGACATGTCACGGGCAACCCTTGGCTGGATCGTTCTGGGCTGGGCCGGGTTCGTCCTTCTGCCCTGGTACGGCTTCGAACGGGCGGCGTCCCCCACCCTTGCCGACTATGTGGTCGGCGGATCGGCGCTGATCCATGGGCTCAAAGGGGCCTGGTGGCTGCTGCCGATTCTGGCGCCGCTTCTCATGGCCCTGCGCCCCGCCCTCTCGTCCTCGCGGGACCACGACAGCCCCTGGCTGATCGGCGCCGGCGCGCTCGGCCTGGCGCTGATCATCCTTCAGGGCTTCGCCATCGGTCTCAACGGCTGGGGGCTCGATGCTCTGGCCGGCCTGTTCGGGGCTCCGGGCCCGAGCCAGGCCGGCATGGGCTTCGGAGCGGCGCTGACCTCGGCCGCCTTCCTGATCATTCTCTGCCATGGCCTGGCGGCCCGCGGCTGGTGCCGGGGCGATGCCTTCGTGACCTCGTCCATCGGCGTGGTCATCGCGCTCATCGCCGTGTTCGTGTTCTTTCCGGTCTCCACCATTCTCGCAAGCGCGTTTGCCGACAACAACGGCAACTTCGCCCCGGCCGAGTTCATGACCAAGTTCATGGACCGGTCAATCTGGGGCCTCGATTGCCTCACGGGCAGCCTGCGCTGCGGCGTCGCCTGGAACACCTTGTTCCTGGGCCTGCTCGTAGGCGTCGGCACCACGGCCCTGGGGCTGGCCTTCGCGCTCATCGCCACCCGCACCGCCTTCCGGTACAAGAAGCTCCTTCGCGTGATGAGCGTTCTGCCCATCATCACCCCGCCCTTCGTGATCGGCCTGGCGCTGATCCTGCTGTTCGGCCGGTCCGGAGCCCTCTCGGCCGGGCTGTGGGAATGGTTCGGCATCCCGCGCACCCGCTGGATCTACGGCCTGCCGGGGGTTCTGATCGCCCAGCTCCTGGCGTTCACCCCCATCGCCTTCCTGGTTCTCATCGGCGTGGTGCAGGGCATCAGCCCGACCCTGGAGGAGGCCTCCCAGACCCTTCGCGCCAAGAGCTGGACGACCTTTTACACGGTGACCCTGCCGCTCATGCGCCCCGGGCTCGCCAACGCCTTCCTGCTCGGCTTCGTGGAGAGCCTTGCGGATTTCGGCAACCCGCTGGTGCTCGGCGGCAACTACGACGTGCTGTCCACCAAGATCTTCTTTGCCGTGGTAGGCGCGCAGCAGGATCAGGGCCGGGCCGCCGTGCTCTCCATCATCCTGCTCGCCTTTACGCTGGGCGCCTTCTGGCTCCAGCACGCCTGGCTCGGCAAGAAGGTCTACACCACGGTGACCGGCAAGGGCGACGCGGGCATTCCCCTGCCGCTGCCGCGCCGGGTGGCGCTCGCCTCCTATCTCACGGCGATCCCGTGGGCGCTGTTCACCGTGGC
>DASQTM010000134.1:0-2297 GCA_035641875.1 Microvirga sp.
CCACCCGGGTCATCCCGCTGGAGGAGAATCCCCGCCGCGAGGAAATCGCCCGCATGCTCGCCGGCGCCACCATCACCGAGGAAGCCCGGGCGGCCGCCGCGCGGCTGTTGAAGGCGGCGGCGCATTAAGCGCAAGCACTCCTTCAGGATAGGGCGCGCTTCCCTCCCCCTTGCGGGGAGGGATTGAGGGTGGGGGTCGCAAAGTCAGAACTCTCCGCCTCATCGCAGAAAGCGCCAAGGCTGCTACAGCGCCTGAATCTCTGCCTGTCTCACCCAGCCGAACCACCCCCACCCTCAATCCCTCCCCGCAAGGGGGAGGGAACAGGCGGCGCAGCCTTCCCGTCGCGGCGATCAGCGCCTCAGACGAGGCTTTGCGTGAGGCTGCATCGGTGTATGTTCCTCTTTTGTTCTTGACAGCGCTTCTAACCTTGGCTATGGCTGTAAGCGTCCGCTCGCGAGGGACGCGCCCGAGGCGTTGGTCGTGGCGGCGGACACGGTTCTCTGACGGCGGAAGGGCTCGCAATCCTGCCGCCACAGGGGTCCCGAGCGGGAGATGACGGAGGAGCTTTCCGGGTCGGGCCGGCCTCCTCCTCGTCTTCTCAGCCTCGCCCGCACCGGGTCCGGTCCCGTCCAAGGGATCGTCCGGGGCTGCGCAAGCTGCGCCTTAAGCCGCGGGACGGTGGGGACGGGACAGACCCGTTCGCCGTCCGGCGTCGGAGCGCGAGGCCGGGATGCCTGACCAGGAACCGGGCGCGGGAGGGTGTTGGCCTCCTGCCTGGGCGGATCTCCCGCCCGATTCTTCGCGCTCCGCCAGGGCCGCGAAGCCATACCGTCCCGCGCTTCCCTCAGCTCTTGCTGAACTAAGCCAGGACCAGCCGAAAGCCCTTCGCGCTCAAAGGCGCGAAGCCGATCCGGCGCGCACCCGGCCGGGTGAATGGAACCTGTCCCCGCAAATCACAAGGGGACTCCTGAATCCGGTGGACCATCCGCGCCGCGCCCCCTGGAGAGTCCGGAGCGGAACGCTATGGTTCAAGCTGCCCCTATCCTCGGTTCGATCATGCCCCCAGAAAAAGCCTTGTCCCTGAATCCTGTCGAACGCCTGAACCCCGAAGAGGCCCGCGCCGAGCACGAGGCGCTGGGGGCCGAGATCGCGGAGCATGACCGGCGCTATTACGAGGAGGACGCGCCCACCGTCTCGGATGCGGAATACGACGCGCTTCGCAAGCGCTACGAGGCGCTGGAGGACGCCTTTCCCGAGCTCAAGACCCCCGAGAGCCTCACCCAGAAGGTGGGCTCCAAGGTCTCGGAGAAATTCGCCAAGATCCGGCACCGGGCGCCGATGCTGTCGCTCGCCAACGGCTTTGCCGACGAGGAGGTGGAGGAGTTCGTCGAGCGCATCCGCCGCTTCCTGCAATGGAAGGCCGAAGCGCCGCTGGTTTTCACCGCCGAGCCCAAGATCGACGGCCTGTCCTTGAGCCTGCGCTACGAGAACGGCAGGCTCGTGTCCGCCGCCACCCGCGGCGACGGCGCGGTGGGCGAGGATGTCACCAACAATGCCCGCACGGTCGACGACATCCCCCATGTGCTGAAGGGTTCGGGCGTGCCCGAGGTGTTCGAGGTCCGGGGCGAGGTCTATCTCTCGCACCGGGATTTCGCCGCTATCAACGAGCGCCAGGCTGCGGCCGGCAAGCCGCTCTTCGCCAACCCGCGCAACGCGGCGGCGGGCAGCCTGCGCCAGCTCGATTCGTCCATCACCGCCTCGCGGCCCCTGTGCTTTTTCGCCTATGCCTGGGGCGAGGCGAGCGCCATGCCGGCGGACACGCAATACGGCATGATGGAGGCCTTGCGGGGCTTCGGATTCACGGTCAATCGGCTCACCCGGCGCTGCTCCAGCCTGCCTGAGATGCTGGAGCATTACCACGCCATCGAGACCGACCGGGCCAATCTCGGCTACGACATCGACGGCGTGGTCTACAAGGTCGATTCCTTAAGCCTGCAGCAGCGGCTCGGCTTCGTGTCCCGCTCGCCCCGCTGGGCGCTGGCGCACAAGTTCCCCGCCCAGAAGGCCGTGACGGTGCTGGAGGGGATCGAGATCAATGTGGGGCGCACGGGCTCCCTCAATCCGCTCGCCCGCCTGAAGCCCGTGACGGTGGGCGGCGTGGTGGTGTCCAACGCCACCCTGCACAACGAGGATTACATCCGCGGCATCGGCGGCAACGGCGAGAAGATCCGCAACGGGGTCGACATCCGCATCGGCGACACGGTGACGATCCAGCGCGCCGGCGACGTGATCCCGAA
>DASQTM010000135.1:0-6434 GCA_035641875.1 Microvirga sp.
CGCAAAGAGCGCAGGCAAGGCGCGTCCGGCGCTGCGCGACAAGCCCGCCGCGAAGCCTCCCGCGCGGCCTGCGGCCCCGGAGGCCCCGCGCCAGCCCACCCGCGCCCAGGCCCGGGCCGCGGCCCAAGAGACCCTGGCCACAGGGGTGCAGACGCTGACGGTCGAGCCCGATGAGGCCGAGATGCGCGTTGATCGCTTCCTGGTCGCCCGCTTCCCGCAGCTTGCCTTCACCCATATCCAGCGCATCGTCCGAAAAGGCGAGCTGCGCGTCGACGGCAAGCGGGCGCAGCCGAACGACCGGCTGGAAGCCGGGCAGAAGGTGCGCATCCCGCCCCTGAAGCTCGACCAGCCCAAGCTCGTGGCCCGCTCCACGGCCAGGGAGCAGAGCGACCGCGACTTCCTGAAGTCGATCACCCTCTACGAGGACAAGGACGTCCTCATCATCAACAAGCCCATGGGCCTTGCCGTTCAGGGCGGATCCGGCACCACGCGCCATGTGGACGGACTTCTCGAATCCCTCCAGGACGAGGACGGGCAGAGGCCGCGCCTCGTGCACCGCCTCGACAAGGACACGGCAGGCTGCCTCGTCATCGCCAAGACGCGCTTTGCGGCCTCCACCATGGCGAAGTCCTTCCGCGCCCGCACCACGCGTAAGATCTATTGGGCGCTCGTCGCCGGCGTGCCCCGGGTCCGGCAGGGGCGGATCTCCACCTTTCTCGCCAAGGAAGGCGAGGAGGGCGATGCCCGCATGCGCGTCGCCCAGCACGGGGACGAGGGCGCGAGCCATGCTCTGACCTATTACGCCATCGTCGACACGGCGGCGCAGAAGCTCGCCTGGCTGTCCCTCAAGCCGGTGACCGGACGGACGCACCAGCTGCGCGCCCACGCGGCCCATATAGGCCACCCTATCGTGGGCGACCCGAAGTACTTCGACATCGAGAACTGGGAACTGCCGGGCGGCATCCAGAGCAAGCTGCACCTCCTGGCGCGCCGCATCGTCATCGCCCATCCCAGGACCGGCAAGCCCATCGACGTGACCGCGCCCCTGCCGCCGCACATGCAGCAGAGCTTCAACCTGCTCGGGTTCGACGTGAGCCGCTACGATCCCATCGTCGAGGCTCCGGAAGACTAGGCCTTCGGCATCCCTTCCACTCTCCCGTCCGTCGCACTTTTGCCGCTCGGTCGGCGCAGGCTTGCGTGTCCCGGCGGCATCGGGCTCGCCGGGCCATTGGCAAGGAGGAGATCGATGGAACACAAGCATCTTGATCAGCTCCGTAGCGTAGCCGACGTTCAGCCGAAGCGTATGACCCGGCAGGAACGACTTCAACGTTGGATCGACCTGCTCGAAGGCCATCCGACGCGCCGTCTGAACTCCCTTGGCGAGATCGAATTCAAGCCGCCGGCGGAGCGAGCCCTGATCCGGGAGGATAACTCGCCCCTGACCGTCGCCTATGAGGATCCGGTTCTTCGCGCAGACGGTCTCGCGAGCGACAGGCTCGGCGATGTCATGAGGTACTTCGAGCTCTCGGACGGACAGGCGCATTATGCCCTATGCTCCTGCCTCAGCGGGCGCTCGATGGACGCCTCGTCCTTTGCGCAGAGACTGCGCAACACCACGGGGAACGCCACCTGGCAATCCGCGGTGGGAGCCTGGACCCTGGCCGGCCTCGCCGTGAGCCTGCCGGGCGTCATCTATCTGCTGAGCTGAGGCGCGATCATCGGATTGATCTGGCCCACGATCAGGAGGTTTCTCTCGCCTCCTGATCGGCGCCGTTTGACTGTTGCGGCTCGATCCCCGATGAGGGACACAGCAGCACATTCGAAGGCGCCTTGACCATGCTCCAGATCGAGCCCGTAACCCTCTCGACGGATAGACTTGTCCTGCGGCCGTTGAGCCTCGTCCACGTCGCCGCCCTGGCCGAAGCCGCCCGCGACGGCGAGTTGTGGGAGAAGAGGACCACCACGGTGCCGCGCCCGGAAGGCTTCGAGGACTACGTGCGCAAGGCCCTGGAGCTGCAGGCGGCCGGTCTTGCTCTGCCCTTCACCACTGTCGTGAGGGAAGGGGACCAGGTCGTCGGCTCCACACGCTACATGAACATCGACGCAGCCCACCACCGGGTCGAGATCGGCACCACCTGGATCGCGAAATCCTGGCAACGGAGCTTCGTCAACACCCATGCGAAGTTTCTCATGCTTCGCCATGCCTTCGAGGGTTTGGGCTGCATTGCGGTGGAACTGCGCACCCACCGCCTCAACGATCAGTCCCGCGCCGCCATCGAGCGGCTGGGGGCCAAGCTGGACGGCATCCTCCGCCAGCACATGATCATGCCCGACGGGCATATCCGCGACACGGCGGTCTACAGCATCACCCGAGAAGAATGGCCCAGGGTGAAGGAAGGGCTGGAGAAGCGGATCGCCGAAGGATCCGCAAAGCCGTCATGAGCGCGTCGCCCTGCGCTGGAACGGGCGAACCTGCCTTCTCGCCGGGAGGTGGATTGTGGCATCCGTGGGGCGAATGACCTTAGGGAAGGAAGTGTCGCATCCTTTTCGCATCCCCCGGTCGCTCCACAAAGTCGAAAGCTGGCGAATTCTGTGTACCAGAAAATATTTCATGAAATTCAGGGGTAACAATCTCCTGGGAACACCTTGTGTTAACATAGGTTGTTCATGATAGTGAGGGCTCAACATCCTAGCCCTCAGGGCCAAGACGGGATCAACGATGCCGCGCTACTATATGGACGTGCGCAGTATGTTCGGGGTGGACGAAGACCTCGACGGTGTTGATCTGCCGGATGTCGCCGCAGCTCGCGTGGAAGCCTTGAAGCTGGCCGAGGGACTTCATATCCGTCTGACCGGGGCACGCCCGGAGGCCTGCAACCAAGTCGTGATCGAGGTAGTGGATGAGGCTTATCGCACCGTTCTGATGATCCCCTATGTGGACTTTGTCGGGCAGCCCCTGCTGCCGCCCGACTGATCGAACCTTTCCCAAGAGGCCGGCCCTGTGACTTCCAGGGCCGGATTGGAGGAATCTCCTAGACGACAAGGATATCGGCGTAGGTGAAGGTAGGCTTCGTTGTGAGCTTGGCGAAAGCAACCTGCTCTGCCGCTCCTGTCCCGTCCGGATCGTAGTAGAGGTTTCCGGTGTTGCGGTCGTAAATGACGCGGTCCGACGTGTCGTGAGCCTCCGAGCCGCGCCAGAAGGCTCCAGACTTCAGGGCGCCGTTACTTCCCACCGCAGTGAAGACGCTGTTGTCGAGCCACACAGCGTCATCTCTCGCCGAGAAATCCCGAATGGAGTCGACGTTGGTAGTGCCGTTCGCCGTGGTGTTGAACACGAAAACGTCTTGGCCCGCATCGCCATAAAGGGAATCGGCCCCGCTCCCGCCATAGACTCTGTCGTTCCCGGCTCCGCCGCGCAGGTGGTCGTTCCCTGAGTTGCCGGAGAGCCGATCGTTTCCGGCCTCCCCGTAGAGCCGGTCGTTGCCGCCGCCGCCATAGAGGCGATCGTTCCCGGCGCCGCCGTACATGCGGTCGGCATTGACCGTTCCGGAGATGCTGTCGTTCACCAACATGTATCGAAGCTGCCCATAGAGGGGCGCATCCGAGCGGCTGATGCCGCTCGGAAGTTTTTGCTCAAGACCCACGGAGTGAAGCACGGACGCGACGACGGAATTGCTGTTCAGGTCGTATCCGGGAGCCTGCCGGTAGATGTCGAAGCTGTAGTCCAGGTTCGCCCTGTCGATGTCCCGGGCATGCTCCGCCATCACCTTCCAGACGTCCTCCGCGTTCCGGCCGCCGAGGTCCAGCGGCGTGCGGTGCCGCTGGTCCGGCGTGTCCCCGCCCCGCCGGTCCGGCGAAGCGGTCAAGTCCACATTGACGACCGTCCCAAGCGAGCCGTCGCCCAGATTGCTTCCCCGGATCACCTTCTCGGACAGGACGCGGCCCTGCGCGTCGGTGACCGTCTTGACTAGGTAGAGGTGCTGAAATCCGCTGTTGATGCCTCCGTACTCCACATCCTTGGACTCGATGGCGATCCTCGTTGGCATGGTGCTCTCTCTTTACAGGTTTACTAAGTCCCGACGCATCGGCGGCGGCTTGTTCGTCAACCATGCCGAGCCCTTGGCGTTCCTTGCGCGCCTGCAACCCTTGGAAGAGGAAAGGAGGTAGAAGAAGCGTAGCGGGAAGGCACTCTTGCGGTTGCATCTCGCATCGGGAGTTCGAGTCCGCGGGCGCTTCATCGCCGGCCGAATTGTGCTAAGGCCAGCCTGCTACAAAACGCCACCGGAAGAGGAAGAGCCTTGAAGCTCGTTTTGTTCGATGTGGACGGCACCCTCGTGGACAGCCAGAACATCATCGTCGCCGCCCAGCGGATGGCGTTCGCGTCCTATGGCCTGGAGCCGCCGAACCGGGAGCTTTCCCTCTCCATCGTCGGCCTGTCGCTGGTGCAGGCCTTCACCGTGCTCGCAGGACCGAAAGGGCCGGTCGAGGGCTTGGCCGAGGCCTACAGGGAGGCGTTTGCCACCCTGCGTCAGGATCCGGCCTATGCGGAGCCGCTTTTTCCCGGCGCGGCCGAGTGCCTCGACCGATTGAGCAACCGCCAGGACGTGCTGCTGGGAATCGCGACCGGCAAGTCCCGGCGCGGGGTCTCGCACCTGCTGGAACGTCATGACTGGCTCCGGGTTTTCGCCACCGTCAAGACGGCGGACGACGCGCCGTCGAAGCCCCATCCCGGCATGATCCTTCAGGCCCTGGATGAGCTTGACGTTGCGCCCCATGACGCGGCGATGATCGGCGATTCCAGCTACGACATGGCCATGGCTCGCGCCGCCGGAATCACCGCCATCGGGGTTGCCTGGGGCTTCCAGCCGGTGGCGGCGCTGATCGAGGCGGGGGCACATCGCATCGTCCATTCCTACGCGGAGCTCGAGCCGGTTCTCAGCGGCTTTTTGAACCAGCCCTCGCATCCTCCAGGCTAATTTATTATCTCAGGCCCATGACAGATTCCCGAGACTGGTTCCCTTCCGATCAAGAGCCGAACCCCATGCGGGCCGCCCAGGCCGGCATGAAGCCTGCCCTGCCGAAGCGCTTCTACAAGGAGGCCGGCGTCGAGGAGCGGGACGGCGTCTTCTCCCTCACCCTGGACGGACGTCCGGCAAAGACCCCGGGCCGCCAGGCCTTGGCCGTGCCGACCAGAGGCCTTGCCGAGGCGCTGGCCGAGGAATGGGGGGCGCAGGGCCAGGAGGTCGATCCCTCCACCATGCCGGTCACCCGCATCGTCAACTCGGCCATCGACGGGGTCGCGCCGCGGCAGGCCGAGGTGGTGGACGACCTTGTCCGCTATGCGGGCTCTGATCTCGTCTATTACCGGGCGGGCGATCCCGAGCGCCTGGCCCAGTCCCAGGACGCCGCCTGGAGCCCCGTTCTCGACTGGGCGAGGGATGCGCACGGCGCGCGCTTCACCCTGGCCGAGGGGGTCATGCATGTGGCCCAGCCCGACGAGGCCGTCTCGGCCATCCGGAGCGCCGTGGAGCAGGTGAAGTCGCCCTTCGCGCTCGCCGCCCTGCACGTGATGACCACGCTGTCCGGCTCCGTGCTCATCGCGCTCGCCCATGCCGCTGGGCGGCTCGACGTGGACGGGGCCTGGGCCGCCGCCCATGTGGACGAGCTTTTCCAGGAAAGCGTCTGGGGCGAGGATTACGAGGCCATGGAGCGCCGCCGTCGCCGCGAGGCGGATTTCCGGGCGGCTTCCAAGGTCTATCGTCTGGCCAGCGAATAAACTCCGACCATCGAGCTGTTCACAATCGCCCCTTGAGCCGGGCACCGCCCATAGTGGGATGTCGACACCCGCACGGCTGTGCTAAGCCGGGGAAACTTTTTCCCGGCACCCAGGGACCAGCGATGAAAGACATGCTCGAACGGCTTGAAGGGCGGCGCGCCCAGGCGCGCCTCGGCGGCGGCGAAAAGCGCATCGAGGCGCAGCACGGCCGGGGCAAGCTCACCGCCCGCGAGCGCATCGAGCTCCTGCTCGACAACGGCTCGTTCGAGGAGTTCGACATGTTCGTCGAGCACCGCTCGAGCGATTTCGGCATGGACAAGGTGAAGATCCCCGGCGACGGCGTTGTCACGGGCTGGGGCACCGTCAACGGCCGCACAATCTTCGTCTTCGCCAAGGACTTCACCGTCTTCGGCGGCTCCCTCTCCGAGGCGCACGCCCAGAAGATCACCAAGATCCAGGACATGGCGCTCCGGATGCGCGCGCCCATCGTCGGCCTGTTCGATGCGGGCGGCGCGCGCATCCAGGAGGGCGTGGCGGCGCTCGGCGGCTATGGCGAGGTGTTCAAGCGCAACGTGGTCGCCTCGGGCGTGATCCCGCAGATCTCCGTGATCATGGGCCCCTGCGCCGGCGGCGACGTGTATTCGCCTGCCATGACGGA
>DASQTM010000136.1:0-7199 GCA_035641875.1 Microvirga sp.
TGTTCGTGCCGCATGAGCGGGTGTTCCTGGCGGGCGAGACCGAGGAGGGCGGCTTCCTCACCACCTCCTACGCCACCCACCACCGCCATTCCTGCATCGGCGCGCGGGCCGGGTTCGGCGATCTTCTCATCGGGGCGGGCGCCCTGATGATCGAGGCCAACGGGCTCGATCCCGACCGCCACGGGCATATCCGCGACGCCATGGTGGAGCTGATCGCGATCACGGAAGGCTTTTTCGCCTGCGGCGTGGCGTCCTCGGTCTATTGCGCCAAGGACCCGGCGGGCTCCGTGATGCCGGACGCGGTGTTCTCCAACATCGGCAAGCTCCTGCTCGCCACCAAGATCTACGACATGCACAGGCTTGCGCACTACGTCTCCGGCGGCCTCATTGTGGCGCTGCCCGGCCCGGACGAAGATCACAATCCCAGCACCCAGGCCTCCCTCACGGCGGTGCTCGGCGGGCGGCCCGACATCCCCATGGAGCAGCGCATGGAGGTGGCGCGCCTCGTGGAGGATCTCACAATCTCCCACCAGGGCGGCTGGTATTCCCTGATCTCGCTCCATGGGGGCGGCTCGCCGGAGGCGATGAAGCGGGAGATCTGGCGCAACTATCCGGTCATGGAAAAGGTCGAGCTCGTGGAGCAGCTCCTCGACCGCGGCGTGCTCGACCGGGGCCAGCGCGTCTCCAGGCAGCCCGGGCGTTGCTGCGTTGCCGGCTGCGAGGCGCCGGGCCTGCCGGACGCCGCCAAGCCGCTCCCCACCGCCGCCGAGTAGGGGCGGGGCTGCCGCCGAGGAGGGGCGGGGCCGCCGCCATCCTCCTTTTGCCTGGGTTTCCTGGCGGAACAGCCTTTGGCTCTGGCCGTTCACCCGCGGGGCGATCAACCAGAGAGGAGGCACCCGATGGACCTATGGCAGATGGTGCTGACGGACCACGCAAACATCCTAGAGCTCGGCCGGGAGGTTCTGCGCGCCACCGGCACCGGACCGAACGGCCGCGCCGGCCTGTTCGAGGAACTGGACGTGGAGCTGGAGCGGCATTTCAGGGCTGAGGAGAGGGCGATCCACCCGGTTCTCGCCCGTGACGACCGCACCCGCAACTATCTGACGGAACTCGACCAGAAGCGGCAGGAGATCCGCCGCCGCATGGACGATCTCTCCGGCATGCCCGACGTGAACGGCCGCGACTGGGCGCAGGACTTCAAGCAGCTCATGGGCATGGTCAGCCATCTCTTCACCCTGGAGGAGGGGGGCGTGATGACCCTCGCCCGCACGGTCATCGAGCCGCACGAGCTCGACACCATGCGGCTCGCCTACGAGCGGGAGAAGATCGCCTCCATCGAGTCCCGCCGCTGGCACATGCCCCAGGCGATGATGCCGAGCCGCTACGGCGCCTCCACCGGCATGACATTCGGCGTCCTGGCCGGCGTCGCCGCAGTGGGAGCCGCAGCCCTCCTGTGGAGCCAGACCCGGCAGCGGTCGAGCAGCAGCAACAGGCGGCTCCAGCCGGTCCGCCGCCAGCCCGAGCCGCCGTTCCCGCTCCAGAGCGGCGTGATCGACAACCGGCTCAGCCGCAGCGGCGGCATGGGGCGGCCCACGACCGGGAGCACGACGCCCGGAGCCGCGGCGGAACGGGCCTCGATGGCAGGCACCACGACGGCAGGGGGCACGATGGCCCGGCAGGGCTTCGCCTCCGGCGACGAGGCCGGACCTCCCGCAACCCCCGCCACGGGCCATGCGGTGGGCGGACCCTCTCAGGACACGAGCTGGTTCTCCTCGGCCAACCCGCCCCGCGCGCCTTCCGGCCTGTCCACCGGCCTCCAGCCGGGCGGCCTCGCGCCGGGCGGCGGCCCCGCCGCCTCCACGGGCTCCATCGGCACCGGCGGAGCCCAGACGGGCGGCCAGGACGCCGGCTCCCTCAAGCGCGACGGACGCTGATCCCCGGGGCTCCGGCCGGATATGGCCGGAGCCCTTTTTGCGAGCCCCTGGCGGCTGCTCGCTTCGCCTACTCGTATGCCGGCGGTCCAGGGTGGCCAAGGAGGGAGAGTGCCGGTCCTGAGAGCCGTCGCCGGGATTGGCCTCCTGAACCATCGGCCCCGTGGGGCTTTGTCCTAAGCGGCAGCGTTCCTGTCGTGGGACGACCGCGAGGAGAAAACCGCCTTGGACACCCCGCCACCCCCTCCGCAGGCCCCCCGCGACAAGGTGCAGGCCGGCATCTTTCCCACCTTCTTCCTGTCGGGCTTCGAATGCTCCAGCTTCATCTGGAAGGACAAGGGGCGGCGGGATCTCACCGCCGAGACCCAGCACCGGGAGCATGCGGACGAGGATTACGCCTTCCTGCGCTCCATCGGCATCGCGGTGGCCCGGGAGGGGATTCCGTGGCCCTTCGTCGAGCGGGACGGTACTTACGATTTCTCGGGGCTCGATCCCTTCATCGCCGCCATGAACCGCCACCAGATCCTGCCGATCTGGGACCTGTGCCATTACGGCTATCCGGACGGGCTCGATCCCTTCGCGCCCGAGTTCGCGGAGCGGTTCGCGGCTTACGCCCGCGCCGCCGCCGAATACGTGACCGCGCGGGTGCGCGGGCCGCATTTCTTCACCCCGATCAACGAGATCACCTTCTTCGCCTTCATGGGCGGCGAATGGGCCTGGACCGCCCCCTGGGGCAACAGCGACGAGCGGAGGCGCGCCCTGCGCCTGGCGCTTTGCCGGGCCGACATCGCGGCCGTGAAGGCTATCCGCGAGGTCGACCCGCAGGCGCGCATGGTGCATATCGATCCGCTCATCCTGGTGGTGGCGCCCAAGGACCGGCCCGACCTGCGGGACGACGCCGACCGGGAGACCTACGACGACACCTTCTTCGCCTGGGACGTGATCGGCGGGCTGCGCCACCCGGAGCTCGGCGGCGCGCCGGAGGTGCTCGATATCGTGGGGGTCAACTGCTACTCGTTCGGCCAGATGGAATACCGGGAGAACGGCCCCCACGCCTCCCTGGAGCCCCATGACGAGCGCATCCGGCCCCTCGGCGATCTCCTGACCTACGCCTTCGAGCGCTACCGGCGGCCCATGATCGTGGGCGAGACCAGCGGCCTGCGCGAGGGACGGCCCGACTGGCTCTGCGACATCGTCGAGGAATCGCTCGCCGCCGTGCGCAAGGGCATCGACCTCCACGGGGTGTGCCTGTTCCCGGGGGTGGACATGCCCGACTGGCACACGGGCGAGTGGCTGCACAACGGGCTGTGCGATCTGGCGGAGGAGAACGGGCGCCTCAAGCGCGTGCCGTTCGGGCCCTATATCGACGAATTGCGGCGCTGGCAGAAGGCCCTGAACCGGGTGACGGAGCTCGACGAGGACCCGTTCAGCGATCCCGTCGACCTCGCCGACATCAGGGACGCCGCCGAGCGGATGCAGATGACCTCGGACAAGAACTGGCGCTAGGGGCGGGACGCGAGCGCAAGCCGAGCCTGCCCTAAGGATCCTCCGCCGTCCTGAAGCGATCGATTTCCCGGAGGGTCTGGCTCATGACACCCTCATCCTGAGGGGGAGGGCGGGTATCCTCGATGGGGTAGCCTTCGCCGGCCGGCGAAGGATCCCGCTCTGCCGGAGAAGGCATGAGCCCTCCCGTCCTGATGTTTGCTGCCACACATAACCCGCCAACTGAACGTTGTATTGTTGACATACTAAGGTCGCAATGCAACAATGGAACACTAGGGGAAGCTCCTCTTTGTTCGATAGAGAGCTGGGTCAGGTGAAAGTCTTACGCCGATACCATCGAAGCTTTCGTCTGCGGCGCGGCATCCAACAACGCTAAAAATTGACTTGAGGATAGGTCCCGTGTCGTCGACTGCTTATCATCTATCGACTGAGGCGCTCCCTGAGCGGGAGCGGATTGCCCGTTGGCGTGAAGATTTCGGCCGGGTCATCCTCAAGCTCGACGTGGACCCCATCGAGGCGACAGGTTTCCGATGCGACGTGACCCTGCGCTCCCTGCCGGGGCTCAGCCTGTTCTCCGGGGAGACCTCCTCCGTTCACTACAGGGCTCCGCCGGCGCTGGCCGCCAGCAATGATGACAGCATCCTTCTCCAGAGGATGGACCGCAACGCGGCCATCGTGGTTCACATGGGCCGCGAGGCCATTCTGACATCGGGCGAGGCGACGCTTCTGTCATGCACGGACCCGCTCCTGTTCTCGGTCCCGTCGGGAGGCCATTCCACGGCGGTTCGCTTGTCCCGTCCGGTGCTGAAGGCGCTGGCCCCCGGCCTCGACGACGCCTACAATCAGGTGATCCCGGCAGAGAGCCACGCTCTCGGGCTTCTGTTCGGCTACCTCAAGGTTCTGGAAAACCAGGAGGCGGTCGCCACCCCGGAACTGCAGCACGTCCTGGTCACCCATGTGTATGACCTCGCCGCCCTGGCGCTGGGCGCCTCCCGCAGCACGGCGGAACTGGCCAAGGAGCGCGGCCTGCGCGCGGCGCGCCTGCGGGCCATCAAGGAGGACATCGCCGCCCGGCTGACCGAGCCGAACCTGTCTCTGGACAGCCTCGCCCTGCGCCACCGGGTCTCCCCGCGCTATGTGCAGAAGCTGTTCGAGACGGAAGGGATCAGCTTTTCCGATTACGTGCGGGCAGAGCGGCTGGCGCGCACCTATCGCATGCTGCAGGATCCGCGTTTCTCTCATATGAGCATCAGCACGATCGCCTATGAGTGCGGCTTCGGCGACATCACGGCGTTCAACCGAGCCTTCCGCAGGCAATACGACGCCTCGCCCTCCGACGTGCGGCACGCCCTGAAAGCATCGTGACCCGAACCGGCCTCGCGCCGCCCCGCGCGCATCATCCATGCGGCGCCCGCCCGACCCCGCGAAAATGGCTGAAATCAGCCGAATTCCGCCCCGATCGGCCCGGGCGTTAACGGTCCGGTAACCATGCTGGGCGCGAAGTGGGGGTGTTGACGCAACTTCAAGATTCGCGACGGCCCCGATAGGCTTACGGCTCCCTGACAAGAGCGGAAACCCTGCGGCAGCGCCATCGCTCCAACAGCCTCGAAGCGCTTTTCGGGAGGGACAAGAATGGCGAAAGTTCTGGTGGTGACATCGGGCAAGGGAGGCGTCGGCAAGACGACCTCCACGGCGGCCCTGGGCGCGGCGCTCGCGCAGACGGGCAAGAAGGTCGCCGTCATCGACTTCGACGTGGGCCTGCGCAATCTCGACCTGATCATGGGGGCGGAGCGCCGGGTGGTGTTCGACCTGATCAACGTGATCAAGGGCGACGCCAAGGTCGACCAGGCGCTCATCCGCGACAAGCGCGTGGAGACCCTTTTTCTGCTGCCCGCCTCCCAGACCCGCGACAAGGACAACCTCACGGACGAGGGCGTCGAGCGCGTGATCGGCGAGCTGCGCGAAAAGTTCGACTGGATCATCTGCGACAGCCCCGCGGGCATCGAGCGCGGCGCGACGCTGGCCATGCGCCACGCGGACGTGGCCGTGGTGGTGACAAACCCGGAGGTGTCCTCGATCCGCGATTCCGACCGCATCATCGGTCTCCTCGACTCGAAGACAGAGCGCGCCGAGAAGGGCGAGCGCGTGGAGAAGCATCTGCTGCTCACCCGCTACGACCCCGCCCGCGCGGCCCGCGGCGAGATCCTCAAGGTGGAGGACGTGCTCGACATCCTGTCGATCCCGCTGCTCGCCATCGTGCCGGAGAGCACCGAGGTGCTGCGCTCCTCCAACCTCGGCGCGCCCGTGACCCTCGGCAGCCCCAACTCCGCGGCCGCCCGGGCCTATCAGGAGGCCGTGCGCCGCCTGCAGGGCGAGACGGTGGTGGACGTGCAGAAGCGCGGCCTGTTCAGCAAGCTGTTCGCCCGGAGGGCCGCATGAACCTGTTCAACTTCCTCAACTTCAACCGCCGCACCTCGGCCCCGGTCGCCCGCGAGCGGCTCCAGGTCCTGCTCGCGCACGAGCGCACCATCGTGGGCGGCGAATCCGATCTCGTGGCCACCCTGCGGGAGGAGATCATGGCGGTGATCGCCAAACACATGGCGGTGGCGCAGGACAACGTGCAGATCAAGATGGAGCGCGGCGCGTCCGTCTCGACCCTGGAGGTCGACATCGAGATCCCCACCCCGTTGAGCGGCATCAGGCCCGCGGCCTGAGCCGCCCGGCGCAACGCAGGCGAGCCGGCCCTCCAGGCCGGATCGGCTCCCGGGCCGGCGGGCTCGCGCCGGTCCCGGCCAAAAAGCCGTGGAACGCCGGCCGGGCTTGGCAAGACTTGCCAAAACCTGTCAACGCCTGCCATGTCTGCGCCACATAGGGGGCTTAACCGAAGGCTTCCTCTCTCCCGTCCATCGATGGAAATCCGCAAAGGTTCTTCCATGCACATCGGCGCTCCCTCCCGGTCCAACGGTTCCGCCAGGCTGCTCGGCGGGGCCGTCGTCCGGGCCATGCTCGTTCTGGCCGTCGGCTCCGCAGGCCTCGCATGGCTGGCCTGGCCGTCCTCCCCGGACGGCGCCAACGCCGCTTCCCCCTTCGCCGCGGCGCCCCAGGAAAAGGAGGCCAAGCCGTTCACCGCCCCGGTGCAGGCCGCCTCGTCCCAAGCCGACCCGATTCAGCCCGCCCCGCCTCAGGTCGCGTCCCTGCCTGTCGCAGCCGCCGCGCCCCAGCGATCCCTGTTCGGGGACTCCGCGCCGCAGGCCTCCCTGCCGCAGGCGATCCCGCTCCGGCCATCCCCGCCGTCGCCTCCGGCTTCCGTGGTGGCCTTCGCGTCTCCCGCGCCATCCTCCCCGCAGGCCACGCAGGCCTCGCAGGCCACGCCCGACGCCCCGATGGGCGCAAGCCGCAGCATTGCGACCCGCGCCCCTGCGGCTCCCGTCAAAGCCGCCGGACCCGGGCCGCTCATCATCGAGTTCCCGAGGTCCGGGCCGCCTCCCGCCGCCCCGGACGCAGCCACCGGCGCGGTTCAGGACAAGGTCGCCGCCACGGCTCCTCCTCCCGCCGGGCCGTCCGGCCTTGTCAACCTCAACACCGCGACCCTCGAGCAGCTCAACGCCATCGACGGCGCCGGCCCCGTCGCCCGCGCCATCGTCCGCGGCCGCCCCTACGCCTCGGCGGAAGACCTCGTGACCAAACGGATCCTCCGGCGCTCGGTCTACGAGCGCATCAAGGACCAGGTCACGGTGCGGTAGCGCCCGGTTCGGGCGACGCCCG
>DASQTM010000137.1:0-2617 GCA_035641875.1 Microvirga sp.
GGCCGGCTCGTGCTGATCCACCGGGCGGATAGCCTTGCCGATTGCCTGAGCCTCATGGGGAGGGGGATGGGCGGCATCGCCCTGCGCTTCGTCCATCCCGCCATCGATCAGCCGGCGATCCGCGTTCTCGTCTCCGCCGTCAAGGGAAGCCGGGGTCCTGTCAGCGTTCTGCCGCCCGTCATCCTGAACGGCCCGGATGGCCGCTTCACCCCTCAGGCGGAGGCGCTGCATCGGGGCGAGGCTTTCCTCCTATGAAAACGGGCGCCCGAAGGCGCCCGCTTGCCGATCGAGTGAAGGTTGCGTTACCGGCGGCAGACGCGCACCGGGCGCCAAACCCACCGATAGCCGTTCCAGATCTGCCGGGTGCGCGTGAAGCAGCGCGGCGCCACATAGGCCGGGCGGTAGTAGGTATAGGGACGATAAGCCCGGTACGGGCGGTAGGCGCGGTAAGGCCTGTAGGGACGGTACCGCGGCCCGACCTGGACGGTCACGCCGGACCTATCCCAGCGATGGTCGTAGCTCCGATAATAGGGCTGGGCCTCGGCCGGGGCCGAAAGCGACAGGGAGCCGAAAGCCAGGGCGACAAATCCGAAAAGGCCGAAGAGCAGCTTGCGCATGGATGTTTTCTCCTTAACTCCGCTCAAACGATATCATGAAGCGGAGGATCGATGGGTTATTATTCATGAACAGAGTTTAGCTCGGCTTAACTGAACGAAACCCGACAGATTCCCTAAAGGATTGTTCATCTTGGGAAACGCTTTCCACAACACTACATGGATCTCATGACCCAAACGTCGCTCCTGTCCCGCCTCCGAGACCGCCTGCAGTTCCTTCTCCCCCGCCGCTACCGGACGCCCCGTCATCCCGTCGTCCCCGTCATGCGTCTGTCGGGGCCCATCGGGGCCATCATGCCCCTGCGGACCGGGCTCGCCATGGCAGGCGTGGCCCCCATGCTGGAGCGCGCCTTCTCGGTGCCGGGCGCTCAGGCGGTGGCGCTCGTGATCAATTCGCCGGGCGGATCGGCGGCGCAGTCGCATCTGATCTTCCGGCGCATCCGCGCCTATGCGGAGGAGAAGAACCTGCCGGTCTTCGCCTTCGTGGAGGATGCCGCGGCCTCGGGCGGCTACATGATCGCCTGCGCGGCGGACGAGATCTTCGCCGATCCCACCTCCATCGTCGGCTCCATCGGGGTCGTGTCCGCCAGCTTCGGCTTCGACCGGCTCATCGAGCGCATCGGCGTGGAGCGCCGGGTGCACACGGCGGGCACCAACAAGGCGATGCTCGATCCGTTCCAGCCGGAAAAGCCCGAGGACGTGGAGCGCCTCAAGGACCTCCAGCGCCGGATCCACGAGGTTTTCGTGGGCCTCGTCCGCTCCCGCAGGGGCGGCAAGCTCGACGAGGCCAACGGCGATCTCTTCTCGGGCGCCTTCTGGGTCGGCGCGGAGGCCTTGAATCTCGGCCTCGTCGACGGCCTCGGCGACATTCGCACCATCCTGCGCCAGCGTTTCGGCGAGAAGGTGCAGCTGCGCATGATCGAGCCCGCCCGGGGGTCGCTTCTCGCCCGCCTGATGGGCCGGCGCTCTCCCGGACAAAGCAGCCTGATCGACCCCGCCGAGGTGGTGGGGGCCCTGGAGGAGAGAGCCGCCTGGTCGCGCCTGGGGCTGTAGCGCCGCCGAGCCGGCGAGCCGCAGGCGATCAAAGCTAAACGCGACGGGCCCTCCTCCCCCTTGTGGGGAGGAGGTGGGGCTCCGAGCCAAGGATTCCCTTCTGCGGGACTGCGTCCCGACCCTCCGCTTCGCTCCGGCTGGGAATGACATGAAGGGTGTCAGCTCAGGTGTCATCCCGCCGATCCTGCGGATCGGACCGGCGAGCCGAAGGCGAGGGAAGGGATCCATCATCGAACGCAACCCCTCTCCCCGGACCTCAGCCCGACGCTTGACTTGGAACGCCCCACATCCCAAGGGTGCGGCTGAGATTTCCACCGACCGGACGCTCCTATGACCAGCGAACCCGCGCACATGAATCCGGCGCGCTCTTTTCAGGGCCTGATCCTCACGCTCCAGCGCTATTGGGCCGAGCAGGGCTGCGTCATCCTCCAGCCCTACGACATGGAAGTGGGGGCGGGCACCTTCCACCCGGCGACCACCTTGCGGGCTCTCGGCCCCAGACCCTGGCGCGCGGCCTATGTCCAGCCCTCCCGCCGCCCCAAGGACGGCCGCTATGGCGAGAACCCCAACCGGCTCCAGCATTACTACCAGTTCCAGGTGATCCTGAAGCCGAACCCGCCGAACCTTCAGGAGCTCTACCTCGGCTCGCTCAAGGCCATCGGCATCGACACCGCCGTTCACGACATCCGCTTCGTGGAGGACGATTGGGAAAGCCCGACGCTCGGCGCCTGGGGGCTGGGCTGGGAATGCTGGTGCGACGGCATGGAGGTGTCGCAGTTCACCTACTTCCAGCAGGTGGCAGGCTTCGAATGCGCCCCCGTGGCGGGCGAGCTGACCTACGGCCTCGAGCGGCTCGCCATGTATCTCCAGGGCGTCGAATCGATCTACGACCTCAACTTCAACGGGCTCGACGGCGACGGGAAGGTCACCTACGGACAGATCTTCCAGCA
>DASQTM010000138.1:0-7706 GCA_035641875.1 Microvirga sp.
TGTCCTGCCAGCCGTAGCCGGCGTTCACGCCCACATAAAACCCGGTCCAGGTGAACACCGGAACCGCCGAAAACACCGGCGCCGGAGGCGCAGCCCGCGCCGGAAGGTCAGCAGCCGAAGCCGCCGAAGCGGCGAGCCCAACGGCCGCCGTTCCCGCTAGAAGACTAAGAACGTATTTCCTCATGATCCCCATTCCTTTGTGCGAGGAATAACAG
Source organism: Microvirga sp. (assembly GCA_035641875.1). GTDB lineage: Bacteria > Pseudomonadota > Alphaproteobacteria > Rhizobiales > Beijerinckiaceae > Microvirga. The sequence continues at coordinate 216 of DASQTM010000138.1, forward strand.
TGACATTAATGGCCATTCTTGAGGGGAAATCTATTGCAAAGCCGCAACACCCGCAGATGAAGCGCCATGTAGATCACATCAAAAGTAGTACCACTAAAGATAGGTACAAGGTAGCATAAGATGAATTCTAGAGGATAAAATGCTCACCGCCGAGAATACACCAATATGTTTGACATCTATTTAACGCCATGCCCTAATCTTGGTGTTTTCGGAGTGACAACCGAAGGCGAGGAGATCACTCAACCCTGCCCTTCATGGGCGGGGTTTTTTTATGCGCGGGTGCTGGCGCTTCACGAAAGCCTGCGCCCTTGCTGAAATCCAACGGCTAGAGATCACCAAGGATCAACTGACCCTGGCCGCCCTTCTCGCGGTCGCGGCGCTTCTTGCCGGCAGGGGGCTGAGCAGGTTTGCTCTCCCGCTTCTCAGGCGCAGTTCGGCTGGTTCGACGGTTCCCCTGCTCGGCCATTCTCGCTTTAGCCTTGTCCCGCGCCACAGCCTCTGGCGCATTCGGGTCATCGTTCAGCCACTTGCGATGCTTGATCACCTCGTTCACGCGGCCCTGATTGATGCCGAGCTCGAAGGCGATCTCCTGCTGGGTCATTTCCGTCGTGCCATGCAGTTCGAGAATTCTGCGGGCGAGATCCGGCGTCATCTTGCGGCCTGCGATCCGGCGCGCAGGCGCCACCGTACGCTTTGCCCGATCTCTCTCGCGCAGCTTCTGCAGGATGGCCAAGGCCATCTGCATTCCCTGTTCCCGCAAGGCGTCCTCGAATTCCTTGAGCGTGGTCAAGTGAGCTTATCCCCACGAACGAGCTAAGGCCTGAAGCTTTCCAGCATGGTGAGCCTCAGGGAATCAACGGTCAAGCTGGGGCTTTGTTTCACCGAATGCCTAATCGGCTTCCTCCTGGCAGGGCCAGTTTTTCGGCGGCGCAAGCCCAGCCGGCAGTTTCGTCTGCGCATCGCCGCAGGCGATATCGAGCTGCGCCTGGGTCAGCCCCTTCGAGGCGCTCAGGTTGGCCCCGGACAGCTGGGTCAAGTACAGGTACGCGTTCGCCAGATTGGCTCCCTGGAGGTCGACCTCGTCCAATCGTGCCCGCGAGAGGTTGGAATAGCTGAAGTTGGCTTGAGAGAGCCTGGCGTTCTGGAACACGACCCGGGCCAGCTCCGCCTTGGACAGGTCGGCCCCGGAGAGATCCGCACCGCTGAAATCCGATCGGTTCAACTCGGCCTTGTTGAAATTGGCGCCGGCGGCTTTGGCCTGGGCGAAGTTCGACCGGCTCATGTCGGCGGAGGCGAAAACAGCGCCCGCGAGGGCGGCCTGCCCGAAATTGGCGCGCCAGCCGAGAGCCTTGGTGAAATCGGCCTGGGACAGGTCGGCCCCTTCGAACCGCGTGCGGCTGACCTCGGTCTCGTTGAGCTTCGCTCCCGCCATCTTGGACGACGCAAAGTCGCTCAGGGTCAGAAGAGACCGGGTGAGATTGATTCCCGCCAGGTTCTCGTTGGTCAGCATGAGGCGGGCCTTCGAGCACCCGGACCAGTCGACGCCGGGCTTGGGCGCATCCTGGCACTTGGCCTCCGCCGCTCCGCACCAGGCAGCCAGCGTGAGAAAGGCGGCGGCAAAGCTCACCGCCCTACCCGTCTTCGAGATCCGCGATCCGATCTGCATGTCGCGACGGCGCTCCATAGGGTCCCCTCAAGACAGCCAAACCTTCTGTTCATATAGTACTCAGGCGGCTCGCCGCCATGGGAGACCTTGGACAAGGATTTCGAGGTTCGAGTAAGGAAACCAGCCTGGGAATATCGGCGAAAGCCGGGCTCCTGACGCCGGACTCGACTTATGGATCGTATGGTCTAGCTTTTGCGGCCTTCCCCGCGGAGACCCAACATGCGCATTCTCATCGCCGTCCCTGCTCTCCTCCTCACCGGGCTTAGCCTCGGCGGCTGCAACACAAGCGCTCCGATGGGCGTGCTGCCGCGGGACCCCGTTCCACCGCCTCCCTCGGTGGCGGGAGATGCGCCGAGGCGGGCGGCAACTGACGCAAGAACGGCCCCCGTGCTCCAGCGCCGGTCCCTTGCTGTTCCTACTGGCCGACCCACTCCGCCCCGCTCCTGAATGCTGTCGAGTAGACGAAGCGCATCCTGAGTGCGCCGGCTGGGCGCCACGAAGGCGGCAGCGAAGCTGCGGCGCATCCACAGCAAGCCCCTGGCATCGCGATGACGGGAGGCTGGACCGAGGCGGCAAACAACCCATAGGCCGGGAAGGTCATGATGGTCAGGAGCATGAACACGATGCCTGCCGCGAGCCCGGCCCCTCCCAGCGTGAGCTTCCTCACACTTCCAAGCGCATACCATCTTTGCAGCCGCGATTCAGGCCTGAGCATGGTTGTCTGTTCTCAAGCTGCAGTGATATATGACCCAACGTCAGATCATTAATAGGTAGATTGTCTCATGACCTGGGTGGAGGCCCTCGGCTGGTTCGGAGCAGCGCTGGCGATTGCCGGCAGCGCAATGAAGACCATCATCCCGCTGCGCTGCATCGGCATCGCGACGAATGTGGTTGCGCTGATCTATGCCTCCTTCATGGGCCTTTATCCGAGCATGACGGTCAACCTGATCCTGCTCCCTCTCAACGGGGTGCGGCTTTACCAGATGCTGCATCTCATCCGGCAGGTGAAGCAGGCTTCCAAGAGCGATCTGTCCATGGACTGGCTCAAGCCCTTCATGACCCGGCGCAAGGTGAAGACCGGCGAGGTCCTCTTCGCCAAAGGCGAGAGCGCCACCTGCATGTTCTACACCCTTTCCGGCCGCTACCGCCTGAAGGAACTGAACATCGAGCTGCTGCAGGGGCAGTTGGTGGGCGAGATGGGCTTCCTGGCTCCGGACCACAGGCGCACCCAGACCCTGGAATGCCTTGAGGCCGGCGAGGTGCTGAGCATCTCCTATGACGAGGTGCGTCAGCTCTATTTCCAGAATCCGGAATTCGGCTTCTACTTCCTGCGCCTGACCAGCGAGCGCCTGTTCCACAACATGGGGCAGATGGAGGCCGAGATCGCCCGCCTTCGGGAGGTCTCCAGGGACCAGACATCGGTCAAACAGGCGATGTCAGCTTAGAAGTCCTATAAGGAGAGCCTAGTTTAGAACTCCTATAAGTTATTGAATTTGCTGACATTTTGATTGACCGGGACTCGCGATCGTGGTTCTTGCGAGCACAGTCGGGCCATCGGTTTGAGGCCCGAACCTGCTGCTGAAGGAAATCATGATGGTGAACACGAAGTTTGCGCGCGGTCTGGCTTTCGGTGCGGCCGCTCTCGGCCTCTGGGCGGGATCGAGCCTCTCCGCCTCGGCTCAACAGATGCTGAACATCTACACCAGCCGCGAGCCCGGCCTGATCAAACCTCTCCTCGACGAGTTCACCAAGGAGACGGGGGTCAAGGTCAACACGATCTTCATCAGCAACGGCCTCGAGGAGCGCGTCAGGACCGAAGGCCAGAACAGCCCGGCGGATCTGATCCTGACCGTGGATATCGGCCGTCTTCAGGCAGCCAAGGATTACGGCGTCACGCAGCCGGTCAAGGCGGATGCCATCGAGAAAGTGGTTCCCGCCGCCTACCGCGACCCGGAAGGTCACTGGTTCGGCATCGCGCTTCGCGGCCGCGTGGTCTACGCCTCGAAGGAGCGCGTGAAGCAGAACGCGATCACCTATGAGGAGCTGGCCGATCCCAAGTGGAAGGGCAAGATCTGCACCCGCTCGGGCCAGCACCTCTACAACATCAGCCTGTTTGCGGCCGCCATCGCCCACAAGGGCGAGGCGAAGGCCGAGGAATGGCTCAGGGGCGTGAAGTCCAACCTGGCCAAGAAGCCCTCGGGCGGCGACCGGGAGCAGGCCAAGGACATCCTCGCGGGCGTCTGCGACATCGCCATCGGCAACACCTACTACGTCTCGCTCATGCTCAACGGCAAGGACGAGGAGCAGAAGAAGTGGGGCGAGGCGATCCATGTGATCCTGCCCGCGTTCGAAGGCGGCGGCACCCATGTGAACGTCTCAGGGCTGGCGCTGGCGAAGCACGCTCCCAACAAGGAGAATGCCCTGAGATTCATGGAATTCATGGTCTCCGACGACGCCCAGCGCATCCATGCGGAGGCCAATTCCGAGTATCCGGTGAAGGCAGGCATCGCGATCCACCCGACCATCGCGTCGTTCGGCCCGCTCAAGGCCGACAACGTGCCGATCGCCGAGATCGCCAAGCTGCGCAAGAAGGCGAGCGAAATGGTCGACAAGGTCGGCTTCGATCAATAAGCCAAAGGACCGAAACCCGAGGAGGCGCTGCCGGCGACGGCGGCGCCGTTTCCATTGAGCGTGATCGCAAGCATCCAGACCTCCTTCCGATGGCCCCTGAGGCGATCCGCAAAGCGCATCCCCGGGTGGCTTTCCGCCGCCGTGGCGGCGATCGGCCTTCTGGTTCTGCTGCCGCTTGCCTCGCTCATCCGCATCGCGGCGGAGGGAGATGCGGAGATCTGGCCGCATCTCATCGCCAACGTGCTGCCGGCGAGCCTCGTCGACACCCTGGCGCTCCTGATCGGCGTGGGTCTCGCCGCCGGCTCCATGGGCATCGTCACCGCGTGGCTGGTCACCGCCCATCGCTTTCCGGGCCGCAACATTCTCGTCTGGCTGCTGCCGCTGCCCCTGGCCGTCCCCACCTACATCACCGCCTATATCTATGTGGAGATCTTCGACTCCGCCGGCCTGGTGCAGATGGCCCTGCGCAGCGCCATCGGCTGGAGATCCCGGGCCGATTACTGGTTTCCGGAAATCCGCTCCCTGCCTGGCTGCATCCTGGTGATGTCCGTGGTGCTCTACCCCTATGTGTACATCGCCGCGCGGGCGATGTTCCTGACCCAGGGCGCAAGCATGCTGGAGGTGGCCCGCACCCTGGGCGCAGGCCGCTTCAAGCTGTTCCGCGTCATCGCGATTCCCCTCGCCCGCCCCGCCGTCGCGGTCGGCCTCTCCCTGGCCCTCCTCGAGGTGCTGAACGACATCGGCGCGAGCGAGTATCTGGGCGTCCGCACCCTCACGGTCTCGGTCTACACCACCTGGCTCAACCGGGGCAGCCTGCCCGGCGCGGCGCAGATCGCCTGCGTCATGCTGGCCATCGTGGTGGCTCTGATCCTGATCGAACGCCATGGCCGCCGCGACCGGCGCTATGCCTCATCAGCCAAGAGATCCCGGATCGCGCAGCCCGCCCCCTTGTTCGGCCGCCGGGCCTGGATCGCCACGATCCTGTGCACCCTGCCGGTGATCATGGGATTCATCCTTCCCACCGCCTTCCTGCTGCGGGAAGCCCTAGGCCGTGGGCTTGCCGATCAGCTCGACGCCACTTTCCTCGCCCATCTCCTGACCACGATCGGCCTCTCGACCGTGGCGACGCTGGCGGTTCTCGTCCTTGCGATCCTTCTGGTGTCCGCCTCGCGGCTGGCGAAGGCGCCGCTTACCAGGGGGGCGCTCTTTCTCGCCGGCCTCGGCTATGCGATCCCCGGCACGGTCCTGGCGCTCGGGCTGATGACGCCGCTGATCGGCCTCGACACCATGATCGGAAGCCTGTGGCGGAACCTCACGGGGCAGCGCATCGGCCTCGTCCTCATGGGCGCCGCCGGCGGCATCGTCATCGCCTATACGATCCGCTTCCTGCCCATCGCTACGGGCTCCCTGTCCGCAGGGCTGGACCGGGTGTCGCCGAGCCTCGAGGATGCTGCCCGCACCCTGGGCGCATCGCGGCGGGATCTGGTCTGGAAGATCCAGCTTCCGCTCATGCGCCCGGCCATCGCCAGCGCCGCGCTCCTCGTCTTCGTGGACTGCATCAAGGAGTTGCCGGCTACGTTGCTGCTGCGGCCGCTCAACACGGAAACCCTGGCGACGCTCGTCTACGGCCATGCCTCGCGCGGCGCGTTCGAGGCCGGCTCTCTCGCGTCTCTCGTGATCGTCCTGGTCGGGCTCATTCCGGTCATTCAGCTTGTGCGAACCGCCGAGGCCGGCCTGCGAGCAAGATCCGAAAGCCCTGACACCTAAATGAAAAGCGGCCCTCTCGGGCCGCTCTCCGGAACCTTTGCAGCCGCTGCCGGATCAGGCTGCGTCGGATTGCTTCCCGTCCAAGGCAACGCGGAAATCGGCTTGGGTCTTCGCCTTGATCTCGTCGACCGTGACTCCGTCGGCGAGCTCGATCAGGGTCATGCCGGAGCCGCCCTTCTTGTCGATGGCGAAGACGCCGAGATCGGTGATCACCAGGTCGACCACCCCCGCGCCGGTCAGCGGCAGGTTGCATTCGGTCAGGAGCTTCGGGTCCTCGGATCCGTCCTTGCCCTTCGCCACATGCTCCATGACCACGACCACGCGCTTGACGCCCGCCACCAGGTCCATGGCGCCGCCCATGCCCTTCACCATCTTGCCCGGGATCATCCAATTGGCGAGATCGCCGTTGCTCGCCACCTGCATGGCGCCCAGGATCGACAGGTCGATGTGGCCGCCGCGGATCATGCCGAAGGAATCGGCGCTGGAGAAATAGCTCGTCGTCGGCAGCTGGGTGATCGTCTGCTTGCCGGCGTTGATGAGATCGGCGTCCTCCTCCCCCTCATAGGGGAAAGGCCCCATGCCGAGCATCCCGTTCTCCGATTGCAGCTGCACGCGCATGCCCTTGGGGATGAAGTTCGACACCAGGGTCGGAATGCCGATGCCGAGATTCACGTAGAAGCCGTCGCGCAGTTCCCTGGCGGCGCGCTCCGCCATCTGTTCACGGGTCCAAGGCATCAGATTTCCTCCCCTGCGCCCGCGGGAGCGGCGGCTTCGGCGCGCTTGCGGGTCGTTCGCTGTTCGATGTGCTTGACCGGGTTCGCCACGTGCACGAGGCGCTTCACGAAAATGCCCGGCGTGTGAATGCCATCCGGATCGATCTCGCCGGCCGGCACCAGATGCTCGACTTCGGCGATGGTCATCCTGGCGGCGGTCGCCATCATCGGGTTGAAGTTGCGGGCGGTCTTGCGGTAGACCAGGTTGCCTTCCGTGTCACCCTTCCAGGCGTGAACCACCGCAATGTCCGCGAACAGGCCGCGCTCCATGACGTATTTCTCGCCGTCGAACTCGCGCACCTCCTTGCCCTCGGCGATCAGGGTGCCGACGCCGGTCTTGGTGAAGAAGGCCGGGATGCCCGCGCCGCCGGCGCGGATGCGCTCGGCCAGCGTCCCCTGCGGGTTGAACTCCAGCTCCAGTTCGCCCGAGAGGTATTGCTGCGCGAACAGCTTGTTCTCGCCCACGTAGGAGCTGATCATCTTCTTGATCTGGCGGGTTTCCAGGAGCCGGCCGAGGCCGACGCCGTCCACGCCCGCGTTGTTGGAGATGAAGGTCAGATCCTTCGCCCCCGAATCACGAATGGCCTCGATCAGCGTCTCCGGGATGCCGCAAAGGCCGAATCCCCCGGCCATGATGGTCATGCCGTCCTTGAC
>DASQTM010000139.1:0-3300 GCA_035641875.1 Microvirga sp.
GGATCGCCCTTGCCGGTCTGGGCCAGAAGGATCGAGACCCGGGGCTCCCGCTCCATGTTCGCCGTGTGGCCCGACAGGCGTGAGGTCAGGAGCAGGGGCGAGCCGTCAGGATCGGTCGCGACCGTCACAAGTGTGGCGAAAGGGATGCCGTCTGGATCGAGGGTGGCGAGCGCGCCGGAGCGGATCGTTCGCAGGAGATGCTTGGCCAGGCCCGCCGCATCGAAGGCGGGGGCTTGCTGGGTCTCGTCCATGATCATTCATCTCCGGTTGAACCGCTGGAATTTAGACACCATTCTTGGGGTTCGCCGCTCTTGAACCACCCTGCACTCGAAGGGTCTGACCATAATTATGCCACGAGAAAGGCGCAGTCGGGCACGTTTTAGGGCCTGCCGCGTTGTCAGGCGAGACGGCGAAGCCGACAATTTCTGTGTTCAGCTAAGGAAGAGTTCATGCCAACGATCGCCCTTGTCGATGACGATCGCAACATCCTGACCTCCGTCTCCATCGCCCTCGAGGCGGAAGGGTACCGCATTCAGACCTATACGGACGGGGCCTCCGCCCTGGACGGCCTGAAGCATGCGCCGCCGGATCTTGCCATCTTCGACATCAAGATGCCGCGCATGGACGGAATGGAGCTCTTGCGCCGCCTGCGCCAGAAATCCGACCTCCCCGTAATCTTCCTCACCTCGAAGGACGAGGAGATCGACGAGTTGTTCGGCCTCAAGATGGGCGCGGACGACTTCATCCGCAAACCCTTTTCCCAGCGTCTTCTCGTGGAGCGCGTCAAGGCGGTCCTGCGCCGCTTCGCCCCCAAGGATCAGACCGTCCCCCGGGAGGCCGACCCGAAGGCCCTGGAGCGCGGGCAGCTGAAGATGGATCCGGAGCGCCATGCCTGCACCTGGAAGGGCGAGGGGGTGACGCTCACGGTCACCGAGTTCCTGATCCTGCAGGCGCTGGCCACCCGTCCGGGAGTGGTGAAAAGCCGCAACGCCCTCATGGACGCGGCCTATGACGATCAGGTCTATGTGGACGACCGCACCATCGACAGCCACATCAAGCGCCTGCGCAAGAAGTTCAAGGCGGTTGACCAGAGCTTCGAAATGATCGAGACCCTCTACGGCGTCGGCTATCGCTTCAAGGAAGCCTGATGCCCCGACGGGCGCCCTTGACAAGCCCTGGCCGGCAGGGCCGATGATCGATTCAGGCTTGCATCGAGGCGCAACAGCGGGAACAGAGAGGCATGATCCCACCGTGTGGGTCGTGCTCCGATGAATGGCATGAAGGCTGATCCACTCCACGCCGAGGCGGCGATCGACGATCCGCCGGCTCCCAGCGGCATCCTTGACCGGTTGAAGCTCTTCGGCCGCATGCTGACGCAGCGCGCCTCGTCGAGCCTGACGCGGCGCATCGTCGTGCTCAACCTCGCAGGACTGGTGACGCTTCTCGTCGGCTTTCTTTATCTCAACCAGTTCCGCGAAGGCCTCATCGAGGCGCGGGTGCAGAGCCTGCTGATCCAGGGCGAGATCATCGCCGGCGCCATCGCCAGTTCCGCCACGGTGGAGACCAACAACATCGCCATCGATCCGGACAAGCTCCTGCAGATGCAGGCGGGCGACACGGAGCGCTTCAACGACGAGAATCTCTCGTCCCTGGAATTTTCCATCAATCCCGAGCGGATCGCTCCCCTGCTGCGCCGGCTGGTGACGCCCACCAAGACCCGGGCCCGCATCTTCGACCGCGAGGGAGCGCTGCTTCTCGATTCCCGCACCTTCTATTCCCGCGGCGACATCCTGCGCCTCGACCTGCCTCCGGTGGCCAACGTGGAGGACACGACGAGCGTGATAGAGCGCACGTGGAACAGCGTGCGCAAGATGTTCCGGCGCACCAAGCGTCCGGTTCTCGACGAGCCCGGGCCTGCCAACGGCAAGTCCCTGCCCGAGGTGCAGCAGGCCTTCACGGCCCAGCAGGCGAGCGTGGTGCGGGTCAACGCCCGCGGGGAGACCATCGTGTCGGTGGCGGTGCCGGTTCAGCGGTTCAGGGCGGTCCAGGGCGTCCTCCTGCTCTCCACCCAGGAGGGCGACATCGACGCCATCATCGCGTCCGAGCGCTTCGCCCTGCTCCAGGTCTTCCTGGTGGCGGCCTTCGTGATGATCGTCCTGTCCCTGCTCCTCGCCGGCGCCATCGCGGGCCCGGTCCGGCGTCTCGCGGAAGCGGCGGAGCGGGTGCGCTGGGGCACCAAGTCCCGCCAGGAGATCCCCGATTTCACCTCCCGCTCCGACGAGATCGGCCACCTGTCCGGCGCGCTCAGGGACATGACCCGGGCGCTCTACAACCGCATCGACGCCATCGAGAGCTTCGCGGCGGATGTGGCGCACGAGTTGAAGAACCCGCTCACGTCCCTGCGCAGCGCCGTGGAGACCCTGCCGCTCGCCCGCAGCGAGGATTCGCAGAAGCGGCTCATGTCGATCATCCAGCACGACGTGCGCCGCCTCGACCGCCTGATCAGCGACATCTCGGACGCCTCGCGCCTCGATGCGGAGCTCGCCCGGGCCGATGCGGAGCCGGTGGACATGGCGCGCCTCCTCGAGGCGGTGGTGTCCGTGGCCAACGAGCGCCGCCAGGAGAACGATCCGCCGATCACCCTCAGCCTCGAGAAGCACGCCAGGGGCCGCGACGCCTTCCTGGTCCTGGGCCATGACAGCCGCCTCGGCCAGGTCTTCAACAACCTGATCGACAACGCCCGCTCCTTCTCGCCCCCCGACCAGCCGGTGAGGATCACCCTCCGGCGCCGCAAGGCCGAGGTGGAGATCCTGGTGGAGGACAACGGCCCCGGCATCGAGCCCGACGCCCTCGACCGGATCTTCGAGCGCTTCTACACGGACCGGCCCGAACAGGGTTTTGGCCAGAACTCGGGCCTCGGCCTCTCCATCTCCCGCCAGATCATCGAGGCCCATCGCGGCGCGATCCGGGCCGAGAACCGCCTCGGTCCTCCGGGCGAGGACGCCGAGCCGAAACGGCTCGGAGCCCGCTTCATCATCCGCCTTTCCGCGGCGGAGAGCCCGAGGGGCAAAAGGGACCAGGGCCGGCGGGATCAGCGGAAGCGCGAGCCTTGACCGCGCTGGAGACCCTTCATGCGGGCTGCGTGATCGTGGGCGAGGCCGGGCTCCTGATCCGGGGCGCATCGGGCGCGGGCAAGTCGACGCTCGCCCGGGAGATCGTCCTGCGCGCGGCGCAGGCGGGCCGTTTCGCAAGGCTGGTCAGCGACGACCGGACCTGGCTCGCGAACCGGCACGGCCGCCT
>DASQTM010000140.1:0-2836 GCA_035641875.1 Microvirga sp.
GCCTCCTCCTGCACGCGATCCCCTTCCCTCGCCTGCGGCTCGCCGGTCCGATCCAACAGGATCGGCAGGATGACAGCTGGCGTTAGACCCCCAGTGTCATTCTGCCGGTCCTCCGGACCGGACCGGCCAGAGCACAGCGGAGGGTCGGGACGAAGTCCCGCAGAAGGGAATCCATCACCGGTAGCGTCACAGGTGGCGCCACGGGTTCCCCTCCCCCTTGTGGGGAGGTGAGCGCGAAGCGCCGGGTGGGGGTGTGAGCGATAGCCTATGAAGGTCCGGCGCTCACACCCCCACCTCCACCTCCTCCCCACAAGGGGGAGGAGAGCCGGTCGCGCTTGGGAATGGGCCCCTTCACACCCGGAATATCGCCGCGGCAATCACGGGCCTCATGTTCGTTGACGGCTCCATCCGTCCGAAGTACCCGTTGTTCGGAAAACCGAACGCCCATGACATCAGCCCCCCTTCCGCCTGAGCCGCGCAACCAGATCGACGAGCCGTCGAGCCTTGTGGCGCGCTTTGGCGCCAACGAGCCCCTGATGATGGATGCCGGCGTGGCGCTGGCGCCCTGGCAGATCGCCTATCAGACCTACGGCAGCCTTAACCGGGACAAATCCAACGCGGTCCTGATCTGCCATGCGCTCACCGGCGACCAGCATGTGGCCAACATGAACCCGGTGACCGGCAAGCCCGGCTGGTGGACCACCATGGTCGGCCCCGGGCGGCCGGTGGACACCAACCAGTTCTTCCTGATCTGCGCCAACGTGATCGGCGGCTGCATGGGCACCACGGGCCCGGCCTCGATCAACCCGGCGACGGGCGAGCCCTATGCGCTGGATTTTCCCGTCGTCACCATCCGCGACATGGTGCGGGCGCAGGCAGCCCTCCTGGACCGGCTCGGCATCGAAAGCCTGTTTGGCGTGGTGGGCGGCTCCATGGGAGGGATGCAGGTGCTGCAATGGGCCGTGAGCTATCCGGAGCGGGTGTTCTCGGCCCTGCCCATCGCCACCTCCGCCCGCCACTCGGCCCAGAACATCGCCTTCCACGAGGTCGGCCGCCAGGCCGTCATGGCCGATCCCGACTGGCGCGGCGGGCGCTATCTGAGGGAGGGAACGCGCCCCGCCAAGGGCCTCGCGGTGGCCCGGATGGGGGCGCATATCACCTATCTGTCGGAGGTGGCCCTGCACCGGAAGTTCGGGCGCAACTTCCAGGACCGCAGCGCGCCGACCTTCTCGTTCAACGCCGATTTCCAGATCGAGAGCTACCTGCGCTACCAGGGCCTCTCCTTCGTGGAGCGCTTCGACGCCAATTCCTATCTCTACGTGACGCGGGCGATGGATTATTTCGACATTGCGGCGGAGCACGGCGGCTCCCTGGCCCGGGCCTTCAAGGGAACGGCGACGCGCTTCTGCGTGATCTCGTTCACGTCCGACTGGCTGTTTCCCACCTCCGATTCCCGGGCGCTGGTCCATGCGCTCAACGCCGCCGCCGCCTCGGTCGGGTTCGTCGAGGTGGAAAGCGACAAGGGCCACGACGCCTTCCTGCTCGAGGAGCCCGAGATGTTCGCAGCCGCGCGAGGCTTCATCGACGCGGCCGCCCGGGTCCGGGGGATCGCATGACGGCGTTGGGCCTCGCTCCCCTGGCGATGGAGGATCAGGCGGGCCACCGCCTCGATTTCCTGCTGGTCACCAACATGGTCGAGCCGGGCTCGCGGGTGCTCGACGTGGGCTGCGGCGACGGCTCGCTTCTGGCGCTGCTGCGCGACCGCCGGGGCGTCGACGGGCGCGGCATCGAAATCTCCCGCGAGGGCGTGAACGCCTGCCTGGCCAAGGGCCTTCCGGTGATCCAGGGCGATGCGGACACGGACCTCGCCGATTATCCGGACGACGCCTTCGACTACGTGATCCTCTCCCAGACCATTCAGGCGACGCGCCAGCCGAAAGTGGTGCTGGAGCACCTCCTGCGCATCGGCCGCCGGGCCATCGTGTCCTTCCCCAATTTCGGCCATTGGAACGTCCGCCTCGAACTGGCCCTGCGGGGGCGCATGCCCGTGACCGACAACATGCCCTATTCCTGGTACGACACCCCCAACATCCATTTCTGCACCATCCGGGACTTCATGGACCTGTGCCGGGAGGTCGGCGCCAGGATGGAGAAGGCCGTGGCCCTCAACGCCGGCGGAAAACCCATGCGCGTCACCCTGCCCTGGTGGGTGTGGAACCTGTTCGGCGAGCAGGGGGTGTTCCTGCTGACGCGGCGGTGAGGGGTTGGAGCTTCAGGCGTTGCGGGTGTGAATGGATCCCTTCCCTCGCTTCGCTCGCCGGGGATGACACCGAGGGTCTGATCCCAGAAGCGCTTACCCCTCCCCCGACGAGAGCGGGTGCAGGTCGCGCACCATGCTCTTCAGGCGCTCGTCCAAGACGTGGGTGTAGATCTGCGTGGTCGAGATGTCGGAATGGCCCAGCAGCTCCTGCACCACGCGCAGGTCCGCGCCGTTCTGGAGCAGGTGGCTGGCGAAGGCGTGGCGGAGCACGTGGGGACTGATCTTATCGGCTCTCAAGCCCGCCGCCCCGGCCACGCCCTTCAGGTCACGGGCGAAGGCCTGACGGGTGAGATGGCCGCTCTCGCTGTCGGCGGGAAAGAGCCAGGGACTGGCCGCCCTGCCCTGCTGTTCGAAGGCAGCGAGATAGGATCGCGCCGTCTCCCGCGCCGCCTCCGTCAGGGGCACGAGGCGCTCCTTGGCGCCCTTGCCGCGCACCACGAGGAAACGGTCACGGGTCTTGGCGGCGCTTTTGGGCAGGGCCATCAGCTCGGAGACGCGCAGACCCGTGGCGTAGAG
>DASQTM010000141.1:0-2881 GCA_035641875.1 Microvirga sp.
AACAAGCTGCCCCCGCGCGAGCGCGACATCGCCATGGTGTTCCAGGATTACGCGCTCTATCCCCACAAGACCGTCTACGACAACATGGCCTTCAGCCTGAAGGTGCGCGGCATCGCGGCGGAGGAGATCAAGACCCGCATCGCGCAGGCCGCCGACATGCTGGGCATCGGCCAGCTTCTCGACCGCAAGCCGAGCCAGTTGTCCGGCGGCCAGCGCCAGCGCGTCGCCATGGGCCGCGCCATCGTGCGCCGCCCCCAGGTGTTCCTGTTCGACGAACCGCTCTCCAACCTCGACGCCAAGCTGCGCGGCCAGGTGCGCACCGAGATCAAGCGCCTTCACCAGGCCATCGGCACCACCATCATCTACGTGACCCACGATCAGGTGGAGGCCATGACGCTCGCCGACCGGATCGTGATCCTCAAGGGCGGCGAGATCGAGCAGGTCGGAACGCCGGACGAGGTCTACAACACCCCCGCCAGCGTCTTCGTCGGCGGCTTCATCGGCTCGCCCGCCATGAACTTCGCCAAAGGCACGATCCGCGGCGGAGAGGTCGCGTTCGACGGCGGGGCGACGATCCCCCTGCACCGGCACGGCATCGGCAAGGCCGCCGGGCTGGAGGGGCGCGAAGTCATCGTCGGCATTCGTCCCGAGCATTTCGTTCCGGCCGGAGACGGGCATGCCCTGTCGGGCCGCGTGCAGGTCGTCGAGCCCCTGGGCTCCGACACGCTGATCCATTTCGCCCTCGGTTCAGCCAATCTCACGGCGCGGGTTGCGCCGGAGATGAGGCCGAGCCCCGGCGAGACCCTGTCGATCGGTGTCGATCCCTCCCGGGTCCACCTGTTCGATGCGGCAACGGAGCGGGCCCTCGTCTGATCGGCCCTGTCAATGAGAGGTGCCGGCGCTGAACCGGCACCCGTCAAATCTTACGGAGGAAACGATGACTTTGAACAAGACCATGAAGCTGCTGCTGGCCGGCGCGGCCCTGACCCTGTCGGGCTCCGCCGCCATGGCTCAGACCAACCTGCGGGTATTCGTCTCAAGCCAGCATCGTCCGGATGTGTGGCGCAAGGCCTTCGACATGTACGAGGCCAAGAACCCGAACGTGAAGGTGGCCATCGAGACCGGCGGCAACACCTCCGAGGCCCAGGCGCAGTATCTCAACACGGTGATGACCGCCAAGGACACCTCCCTTGACGTGATGATCCTCGACGTGATCCGCCCGGCGCAATATGCGGCGGCCGGCTGGACCGTTCCCTTCAACGAGGTGCTCGGCAACGATGCGAGCGCCGCCATGAAGCGCTACCTTCCGGCCTATGCCGAAGCGAACACCGTGGACGGCAAGGTCGTGGCGCTCCCGGCCTTCGCCGACGCCATGTTCCTCTACTACCGCAAGGACCTGCTCGAGAAGCACGGCATCCAGCCGCCCCAGACCTGGGATGAGCTGACCGCCGCCGCCAAGAAAGTGATGGACGCCGAAAAGGACGCCAACCTCCAGGGCCTGTCCTTCCAGGGCAAGGCCATCGAGGGCGCGGTCTGCACCTTCCTGCTGCCTTACTGGAGCATGGGCAAGCAGCTCGTCTCCAACGGCAAGCTCTCCTTCGACAAGGATGCGGCCGTGAAGTCGCTCAAGCTCTGGAAGGACTTCGTCGACCAAGGCGTCGCCAAGAAGAACATCGCCGAAGTCGCCACCGACGACACCCGCAAGGAATTCCAGGCCGGCAACGTGCTCTTCGCCGTCAACTGGTCCTATGCCTGGGGTCAGTTCCAGGGCGCCGAATCCGCCGTGAAGGACAAGGTGGGCGTCGTGAAGCTTCCGTCCGTGCAGGGCGGCCAGCCGGCCTCCTGCCTCGGCGGTTGGGAATGGGGCGTGTCTGCCTATTCCAACAACAAGACCGAAGCGCAGAAATTCGTGCAGTTCGTGTCGAGCCCCGAGATCTCGGAGTTCATGGCCATCAACGCATCGCTGCTTCCACAATTTTCGGAGGTCTACACGGACGCCGACGTGACGAAGGCGGTGCCGTGGTTCGCCGATGCGAAGCCGGTGGTGGAGACGGCCAAGACCCGTCCCGTGACGCCGCGCTACAACGAGGTGAGCGAGATCATCCGCACCACGGTCAACGGCGTGCTCGCCGGCCAGTCGACCCCCGAGCAGGGGGCCGATCAGATGGAAGGCCGCCTGCGCCGCGTGCTGCGCTAACCCGCGCCACGCTTGCCATCGGACGGACGCCCAAGGGCGTCCGTCCTTTCCGAAACTGCACCCGGGCAGGATGACCACGATGTCAGCAGCCAGCGAAACGACTCTCGTGACGGCTCCCAACGAAGGCGGCACGAAATGGTGGACCCGCTTCCTCGATCCGAGCGAGCGCACCCTGGCGGTGCTGCTGCTGATGCCCACGGCGCTGCTGCTGGCGCTCATCATCGTCTATCCCGTATGCCGCCTCGTCTGGACGAGCTTCCAGAACCTGTCGCTCACGTCGGGGGCCCCGGCCGCCTTCGCAGGGCTTGAGAACTACTCTCTCATGCTCGACGACCCGGTGTTCTGGGAGACCACCTGGAACACGATCCTCATCACCCTCATCACGGTTCCCGGCGCGCTGCTCCTCGGCATGGCGCTGGCGCTGATGGCGAACCTGCCGTTCAAGGTGAAATGGCCGGTGCGCCTGTCGCTCCTCATTCCCTGGGCGCTGCCGCTCTCCTTCGCGGGCCTGATCTTCGCCTGGTTCTTCCATTCCGAATACGGCGTGGTGAACGACGTGCTGCGCCGCATCGGCATCGAGGGAGTGATCTGGTTCAACTCCGCCAACTGGGCTTTTGCGGCCATCTGCCTGACGATCATCTGGAAGACCTCGTCCTTCATGGCGCTGATCATTCTGGCGGGCCT
>DASQTM010000142.1:0-3853 GCA_035641875.1 Microvirga sp.
ATTTGGAACGATCAACGCGGCCATCGCCGTGGGCGTGACCTCCATCGCCAGCTTTGCCCGCCTCGCACGCTCCGAGGTGGTGCGGGTGCGCGGCAGCGACTATGTGGAGGCCGCCTTCGGCAGCGGCGGAACCTTCTTCCGCGTGCTGTTGCGGCATGTGCTTCCCAACTCCCTGACCTCCGTGATCGCCCTGGCGGCGCTGCAGTTCGGCTCGGCCATCCTGGCCATCTCCACCCTCGGCTTCCTCGGCTACGGCGCGCCGCCTCCCACGCCGGAATGGGGCCTGCTGATCGCCGAGGGACGCAACTACATCGCGCGCGCCTGGTGGCTGACCACGGTTCCCGGAATCGTCGTGATCCTCGTGGTGCTGTCGGCGAACCGGATCAGCCAATCCTTCGGAAAGGCCCGGATATGACAAGCGTGCTCGACATCAATCCCGCATCGGAAAAAGGCCTGGATGCGCCGGTCCTCAGCATCGGCAATCTCGCCGTCTCGTATAAGGGCGGCGATGGCTTCCAAAGGGTTGTCCATAACATTTCGCTCCAGGTGCGACCGGGCGAGGTGGTGGCGCTGGTCGGGGAATCGGGTTCCGGAAAGACCACGACGGCGCAGGCCGTGATCGGGCTTCTGCCTGAAAACGGCCGGGTGGAGTCCGGCGCGATCCGGCTCAACGGCGCGGATATTTCGGGATGGTCGCAGAAGCGGCTCGACACCATCCGCGGCAGCAAGATCAGCCTGATTCCGCAGGACCCGACGAGTTCTCTCAATCCCGTCAGGACCATCGGGGCCCAGGTGGCCGAGGTGCTGCAGATCCATCGCTTCGGCTCCAAGGCGCAGATCGAGGCGCGGGTGATCGAGCTTCTCACCCGCGTGGGCCTCCCGCAGCCGGAACTGCGCGCCAGGCAATACCCTCACGAGTTGTCGGGCGGCATGCGCCAGCGCGTCCTCATCGCCATCGCCATCGCCCTGCGGCCCGCGCTGATCATCGCAGATGAGCCGACCAGCGCGCTCGACGTGACGGTGCAGAAGCGCATCCTCGACCTCATCGACGAGCTTCGCCGCGAATACGGAACCGCGGTGCTGCTGGTGACGCACGATCTCGGCGTGGCCGCCGACCGCGCCGACCATCTCGTCGTCATGAAAGGCGGGCGCATTCAGGAGCAGGGACCGACCGGTCAGGTTCTCGCGTCCCCGCGCAGCGAGTACACCCGCAAACTTCTGGCCGACGCGCCTTCATTGAATAAGGCCCACGTTAAGCCGAAGGCGAAAACCGTTGGCGACCATGCCATCGTGGTCGAAAACCTAGTTCAGGATTTTCCGCTCGGCGGCCGGCAGGGATCCTTCAGGGCTGTGGACGGCGTTTCGTTCAAGGTCCCGCGCGGAACGACCCATGCGATCGTGGGCGAGTCCGGATCGGGAAAGACGACGACCGCCCGCAACCTGGTGGGATTCCAGAAGCCGACCTCCGGACGCATCCTCGTAGACGGTATCGACGTCAGCAGCCTGAGGGGCGACAGCCTTCGCCAGTTCCGGAGGAAGATCCAGCTCGTCTATCAGAACCCATTCAGTTCTCTCGATCCCCTGCAAACCATCTTCCAGATCATCGAGGAGCCTCTTCTCAACTTCGACCCCGTCGCGAGGGAAGACAGGGCGCGGAAGGTTCATGCCATTCTCGACCGGGTCGGCCTGCCATCCTCGGTCCTGACCCGAAAGCCCGGCGCCCTGTCGGGCGGGCAGAGGCAGCGCGTCGCCATCGCCCGCGCCCTGGTGCTCGACCCGCAGGTGCTGGTGCTGGACGAGGCGGTGTCGGCCCTTGACGTCACTGTCCAGGCTCAGATCCTCGGCCTTCTCGACGAGCTTCAGGGGGCTCTCGGGCTGACCTATCTGTTCATCTCGCATGATCTCGCCGTGGTGCGGCAGATCTCCGACACGATCTCCGTCCTGCACAACGGCCGGCAGGTCGACAGCGGCACGGCCGAGGATGTGTTCCAACGCCCCGGCAGTCCCTACACCCGCGAACTCATCAACGCGATCCCGGGACAACGCGGCATCGCCGATCCACGATCTTCCATCGGAGCAAGCTCATGACCACGCCCGCACCCGCAAAACGGCTCGGTTTCTTCACCCGCCTTCTCGACGAGGTGAGCGCGACGGAGCGCTACCGCTTCGCCACCGAACAGATCCTCCATGCGGAAAGATTCGGATTCGACTCCGCCTGGGTCGCCCAGCACCATTTCCATGAGGCGGAAGGGGGATTGCCGGCCCCTCTGGTGTTCCTGGCTCAGGTGGCTGCGCTCACCTCCAGGATCCGCCTCGGCACGGGCATCATCACCCTGCCGCTGGAGCAGCCCGTTCGCGTCGCTGAGGACACGGCGGTGCTCGATCTTCTCTCCGGCGGCCGCCTCGAAGTCGGCGTCGGCACCGGCGGAACGCCGTCATCGTTCACCGCCTTCGGCCTGGACAGCGCAAACCGCTCGCAGATCTACGACCAGTATCTCGCCATCGTTCGGAACGCCTGGGACGGCAAGCCCCTCGAAGGCGGCGACACGCTTTATCCGGCAGCGCCCCATCTGAACGATCGGGTCTGGCAGGCCACGTTCTCCGTGTGGGGAGGCGCGCGGGCCGGAAAGGCGGGCGACGGACTCATGCTGTCGCGCACGCAGCCCCGACCGAAGGAGAATCCGCACGCGACGCTTGCGGAGATCCAGCATCCCATCATCGACGCCTATCTGGAGGCCCTGCCGGAGGGGAGGGAGCCGCGGATCGTGGCCTCCCGCTCGCTCTTCGTTGCGGATACCCGGGAGGAGGCGCTTCGACTGGCCGAGAAGGGGCTGCGCCGCGTCGTCGACGGGTTCGTGGCGAAGGGACATGTGGTGCCGGGCGACACCCTTCCCGAGATCATGGCGGCCCTCGATACTCATGCGGGCACTCCGGATGACGTGATCGCTTCGCTGAGCGCCGACACGACGCTCCCCCGGGTGACGGATCTGGTCTTCCAGGTGCATTCGGTCGACCCGCCGCACCCTGCGATCCTCCGCTCCATTGAACTGATCGCCACCGAGGTGGCTCCGGCTCTCGGCTGGCGCAACCCGGTCGCAAGGGCAGAAAAGCGCGTCGCCCTGGTGCGCTGAACATTCCATCGAAAGCCGAGACAACCATGAGCACAGCAACGGACGTCATCGATCACCTCGCCGGCATCGCGCCCGGTTCGCATCTCCACGAGATCAGAGCCCAGCGTCCGCAGGCGCGGGAGAATGCACAGAAGAGCTATCGCGCCTTGTTCGAGCCGGAGTTTCCCGGAGATGTCACGGCCCTGGAGCGCTTCGCCGTCGCCACCTTCGTGGCCGGTCTTCATCGCCAGCCGGCGGTGAGCGACTTCTATGCCGCGGGATTGCAGGAGCTCGGCCAACCTGCCGTCGCCAGCGCCGTTGCGGTGGAGATCGGTCGCGGCACGGTGGAGGGTCCCTACGGTCGCTACCCGCAGGGGCCGCTCTCGGTCGAGGACAAGGAGGGGCCGGACTATCGCGTTTCCGATGAGAACGCGGCCCCTCTCGGCCGCAGGCTCACGGCGGCCTTGCGGCATGCCCATCTCCTGGTGTTCCATCCTCGCGACGCGAGCCAGGCGGCCCTGCAAAAGCTGCTCGACGCCGGTTGGTCCACGACGGACATCGTGACCCTGTCGCAGCTGGTCTCGTTCCTGACGTTTCAGATTCGCGTCGTCGCAGGCTTGCGCACCCTCGCGGCCGCTTCGAGGCATGAAGAAACGGATACCCGCCACGAGCCCGCCTTGACTGGTCTTCTGGCTTCCAGCACCGTTTGAGAAGGAATCCTCAAGTGACCGATACAGTTCTTT
>DASQTM010000143.1:0-2497 GCA_035641875.1 Microvirga sp.
GGCGCGCCGAGCCGCGCCAGGCGCTCCGCGTCTTCCTGAGTCTGGGCGAGGCACAGGGCGAAGCGTTCGAGGAGCGAGCCGATCACCCGGGGCATCTTCTGCCAGCGCCGGAAGGAGCGGTCCGACATGCGGGCGTTGACCAGGACGAGGGGGATGCGCCGCTCGTCGAGGGCCATGATGGTGTTGGGCCAGATCTCGGATTCCGCCACCAGGGCGAGGTCGGGCTGCCAATGGTCGAGGAAGCGCCGGACGTAGCGCGGCACGTCCACGGGCACGAACTGGTGCGCCGCCCCGGGCGGCAGCCGCCGGGCGATGAGGGACGCGGAGGTGCGGGTGCCGGAGGTGACCAGCACGGACAGGCCCCGCTGCGTCAGGCGCTCCACCACCGGCAGCAGGGACAAGGTCTCGCCGATGCTCGCCCCATGCACCCAGATCAGGTGGCCGTCCGGCCGCTGCCGGCCGGGATAGCCCTGGCGCTCCCCGAGGCGGCTGCGCTCCTCGCGTCCCCGGGTCTGCCGCCAGTACAGCAGCCCGAGCACGGCAGGCTCCAGGGCGGCGGTGGCGGCGCGGTAGGCCCGGAACGCGAGGGGCAGGCTCATGCGTGCGACCCTTCCAGCAGGGCCGGGCTCGCCTTGGCGCCAGGGTCGCGGGAGCCGACGAGGGCATAGGCCCGCCCGTGAACCGCGTCGAGCTCCCGCTCCACCTGTCGCCTCAGGGCTTCCAGGGTTTGCGCATCCGCGTCGCGGGGCACGGGGATCGGATCGCCCAGCACCATGGCGCCGCGCCCGAAGGGCAGGCCGATGCTGGCCTTGTCCCAGCTGCTGAAATCCATGCGGCGGCTCGTGACCACGGCGACGGGAACGATGGGGCGTCCGGAAAGCTGGGCCAGGGTCACGATCCCCTCGCCGCAGACCCGCGGGATCTTCGGGATGTCGGCGGTGAGCACCACCATCTCGCCGTCGGCGAGGGCGCGCAGCATGGCCCGCATGGCCTGGACCCCGCCCTTCTTGCGGATGTCGCGCCCGCGCGCGCCCGAGCCCCGGATTGCCCGGACGCCGAGATGGCGCAGGGCGATGGCGTTGAACTCCCCGTCGCCCGAGCGGGAGACGAGACTGGCCGCCCGGTCCTGCGGCCGCTTGGCGAAGTGGATCATGAAATGCTGCCCGTGCCACATGGCGGCGATCACCGGCATCTGCGGGCCGATCCGGTCATAGGCATCGGCCGGCTCCATCACGAACCGATTGGTGCGCTGCACGAGCTTGAGATAGCCCGCCACGAGGAAGCCCAGGCTCTCCTGGACCGCGCGCGAGCGGATGATGCGCTTGACAGGGCTCATGGGGTCCGGCGTCAGCCCTGCTGCGGGTCCAGCAGGCGATGAAGATGGACGATGAAGTAGCGCATCTGGGCATTGTCCACGGTGGCCTGCGCCCTGGCCTTCCAGGCCGCATGGGCGGCGGCGTAGTTGGGGAACACGCCGACGATGTCGAGCTTGGAAAGGTCCTTGAACTCGGTGGATTCGAGGCTGGTGAGCTCGCCGCCGAAAACCAGATGAAGGAGTTGCTTGCCAGGCATGTCGGTCATGATGATGGGGCTCTTCTGACGGAGTGGAAAGGGGCCGTTGCACCGCCCCGGTGATTCAGGCTCTCATGGCTCCAATAGCACGAGGATGCAACCGGGACGCAACGGCAATCATCTCGTCGTGCCGGGGCTGGGGCCGGTTATAGGCGGGCGGTCTGCCCCTCAGGTCGGTCAGGACGGCTCCGGCCTCGTGCAGGATCAGGTCGGCGGCGGCGATGTCCCAATCCTGGGAATTGGCCGAGACGAGGCCCACGTCGATGGAGCCCTCCGCCACCCGCGCCAGCCTGAGCGCCAGGGACGGCACCTTGGGCAGGCGCTCCACGGGTCCCACCCTGCGGTCGAAACGGTCCACGAGGGGCTTGGGGCCGGCGACCCGGGCCCGCTTCAGATGCTCGGCCCCGGAAGCAACCAGCCGCTCGCCGTTGCACCAGGCGCCGCCGCCGAGGCGGGCCTCGTAGAGGCGGTCATGGGTCGGGGCGTGGACGACCCCCAGCACGGGCCGCCCGTTCCTGACCAGGGCGATGGAGACCGACCAGTCGGGATGGCCCGACGCGAAGGCGCGGGTGCCGTCGATGGGATCGACGATCCACACATAGGCGTGGTCGAGGCGGGCCGGATCGTCGGCGGTTTCCTCGGAGAGCCACCCGGCCTCCGGCAGAAGCCCTCCGAGGTGCTGCTTCAGGAAGGTATCGAGGGCGATGTCCGCCTCGGTCACCGGCGAGCTTTGGCCCTTGTACCAGAGCCGCGCGGCGGTCTGCTGCCCGGCGCGAAAGGAGGGCAGGGCCAGGGCTCCGGCTTGGCGCGCGGCGTCGCGCAGGGCCGGCGCGAGGGCGGAGATGGGGTCGGTTTGGGCTTGCATCGGATCCAAGATGGGGATCATCGCCGGAGGATGCCACCGGGTGGGCCGTCGCAGCCGAAG
>DASQTM010000144.1:0-2053 GCA_035641875.1 Microvirga sp.
GCGGCTCAAGCGCTTTCTCCCGCACCTGAACGGCGATGGTCCGGCGCGGCGCTGGATGGGCTTTCGCCCCTCGCTTCCGGATTCCCTGCCGGTGATCGGCCATGCGGGCCGGGACAACAGGATCGTCTATGCCTTCGGTCACGCCCACCACGGCCTGACCCAGGCAGCGGTGACGGCCCAGATGGTGGGCGAGCTGATCGACGGCCGCCCGAGCGGCGTCGATTTGAAGCCGTTCTCGGCGGCGCGCTTCAGGTGAGAGGCGGGCTGCGACAAACATCGATTGAGGATAGGCGAAGATGCGCACATCCAAGGTGATCCACGTGGTCAGCTGCCATGCGGAAGGGGAGGTGGGAGACGTGATCGTCGGCGGCGTCGCGCCTCCGCCGGGCGATACGCTCTGGCAGCAATCGCGCTTCATCGCCGCCGACGAGACCTTGCGAAAATTCATGCTCAACGAGCCCCGCGGCGGCGTGTTCCGGCACGTGAACCTGCTGGTGCCGCCCAAGAACCCGCGGGCGCAGATGGGCTGGATCATCATGGAGCCCGCCGACACCCCGCCCATGTCCGGCTCCAATTCCGTCTGCGTGGCGACGGTGCTGCTCGACAGCGGCATCCTGCCCATGCAGGAGCCGGAGACGCGCCTCACCCTGGAAGCGCCGGGCGGTCTCGTGGAGGTGACGGCGAGGTGCCGGGGCGGCAAGGCCGAGCGGATCACCGTGCGCAACGTGGCCTCCTTCGCCGACAGGCTCGACGCGCCGCTTGAGGTCGAGGGGATCGGAACGCTCAATGTCGACATCGCCTATGGCGGCGACAGCTTCGTGATCGTGGACGCCCAGGCCCTCGGCTTCTCCATCCGGCCCGACGAGGCCAGGGATCTGGCCGAGATCGGCATGAGGATCACGAGAGCCGCCAACGAGCAGCTCGGCTTCCGGCATCCCGAGCTGCCGGAATGGGACCACATCTCCTTCTGCCAGATCGCCGCGCCTCTCGTGATGGAGGAGGGTGCGCTGCACGGCGCCAATGCGGTGGTGGTCCGCCCGGGCAAAATCGACCGCTCGCCCACGGGCACCGGCTGCTCAGCCCGGATGGCGGTGCTGCATGCGCGCGGCCTGATGAACGTGGGCGACCGCTTCGTCGGGCGCTCCATCATCGGGTCGCAGTTCGACTGCCGCATCGAGGATGTGGCCAGCGTGGGCGGCAGGCCGGGGATCATCCCGTCGATCTCCGGGCGGGCCTGGATCACCGGAACGCACCAGCACATGCTCGACCCCGACGATCCCTGGCCGCTGGGCTACCAGCTCTCCGATACTTGGCCGCAGATGGCGGGGTAGGGCCGGAGGCTTCCGCTTCTGTGAGGCGGCCTCATGAAGGCCCGTTACCCACCAACCTCATCCTGAGGAGGTGCGAAGCACCGTCTCGAAGGATGATCCAGAAGGCATGGGAAGCGCCGCGCCTATCCCCTCTCCCGAGTGGGAGAGAGGCAGGGGTGAGGGTGGGGCGGTGCAGGATAGAACGCTGCGCCTGACCTTGCTCTGCTCACCACCGGCTGTGCTCTGTTCGGAGAGGGCCTTCCCTCACCCCGTCTCGCTCACGCGAGCGACCCTCTCCCACACGGGAGAGGGAGTTCCGTCGCGTCGCTGCACCTTCTGGAGCATCCTTCGAGACGCAGCCTAACGGCTGCTCCTCAGGATGAGGGGGAGGGTGTATCAGCTGGCCTGTCTGGCCCGATCACTTCTCCCAGTCGGGCTTCTCCAACCGCATGCCGTGGGCGCCCTTGTAGTTCCCGTATGCCGGCTTGGGCTGCTCCCAGCCCTCCAGCAGCCGCTCGTCGAGCCGGTAGACCTCCACCCCCAGGGGACGGCAGACCTCCAGGGGATCGCGCGCGTCCGGCCCCCAGAGGGGAACCGACAGGTCGCCGCCCGGGCAGGTGGACAAGGCGCAGAGCAGATCGATCTCGGCGAAGAACTCGAGATAGTCGCCGGTCTTCGCCGGGCAGTCGCGCATGAAGTACTGGTCCTGCTGGTTCAGGCCCGTGCACTGGAACACATTCAGC
>DASQTM010000145.1:0-2093 GCA_035641875.1 Microvirga sp.
GGCTTCTCACGCAGGCACAGGGTCACGAACTCGCGCCACGGCAGGCGCGGTTTTCGGAGGCGCCGGTGGTCAAGACGGTGGAGTGAGCGGGCGACACCCTGTCATTGCGGGACGAGCGTGAGCGAGAGCCCGGAATCCATAAACACGACATTTTAGAACAGAGCGATAAGCATCACACCTCGTTCTGCATCGTTAGCGGTTATGGATTCCGGGCTCCGCTGCGCGGCCCCGGAATGACAGTGGCAGAGTGTGATCAAATCAAATTCCGCAGCACCACGACGGCGATCACGCCGACCGCAACCGTGCCGAGCAGCGGAAGCCGGAATGCCGCCACCGCCGTGATGGCGGCGGCAATCGCTTCCGCCCATCCGGTGGTGAGCGCGGTCGGGGCGATCACGGCGACCAGCACGGCCGGCGGAATGGCATCGAAGGCGGCTTTGGCGCGGCCGGTGAGCACGAGGCGGTCGGCCACGAACAAGCCCGCGATGCGCGTGAAATAGGTCACCACCGCCATGGCCAGGATGGCAATCATGGTTGTCATGTCGAGGTTCATGAGCGCGCCTCCTCAGGAGCACCCAGATAGGCGGCAGCAATGCCTGCGAGCGCACCAGATGCCACATGCCAGGGCGCGCCGATGAAGTAGTGCACGAGGGCAGCGACACCGGCACTGGCGGCAACGGTAACGAGCGTCACGCGGCTCTTCCCGAAGCCGGCCACGAGGCCGATGAACAGGGCCGTGAAGGCGAAGTCCGCGCCGATGCGCTCAGGGCTGCCGAGGAACGAGCCGAGGATTGCACCGACGGTCGACGATAGTGTCCAGTTCGCCCACAGCACCACGGCCATGGCAAACCAATAGGCTCCCGTCACGGGCCGCTCCAGCGCGCGGCGCTCCGACAACGCCCAGGCCTCATCGGTGAGGAAGAAATAGGCCAGCAGGGTCTGGACCCGCGACATGCGGACCTTCGGCGTGAGCGAGGCTCCCATCAGCACGTGCCGCGCATTGATCAGCAACGTGGCAAAGGCGAGCGTCAGGATGGGCGCCGGTTGGATCCAGGTCTCGATGGCGGCAAACTGCGCCCCGCCCGCGAAGACCAGGGCGGACATCAACGTGACCTCGAGGGTCGACATCCCCTTGGCGGCAGCAATCGCGCCGAACAGGAGACCAATGGGCAGAGCCGCAACGGCCACCGGGGCGATGTCGCGCAGGCCTGCCTGGATGTCCCGGCGCGGTGTTGAGACGAAGGGGCTTGCCTGATCCATGACGGTCCTCATTGTCCCGGCCTTATGCGGGATGAACGCCTCGCCGTCTTGGATGAAAGTACTGTTCAGGAATGGAGCATCGGATGGTTCCCAAAAGATGCAATCCACTTTTGGGGCCGATGCTCTAGGCAGTTCGATAAGCCCCCGGCGTGACGCCCATGCGAGCCTTGAACACCCGGTTGAGATGGCTCTGGTCGAAGAACCCGCAGGCCGCCGCCACATCGCCCGGAGCCTCGCCCTGCCCCAGCAGCCGGGTTGCGGCCCGGAAGCGCCGGTCGAGGAGATAGGCATGGGGCGTCAGCCCGGTCTCCTTGGCGAAGGCGCGAATGAAATGGCTGCGGGACAGCCCCGCCAGTTTGGCGAGGCCCGCGAGATCCGCTTCCTCGCCCATATATGCATCGAGATAATCGCGCACCCGCAGGATGCCCGTCGATCCGTAGCGGACGCTCGGCAGGGCATCGAGATCGGCCCAGCGGGCAATCAGGCGACTCAGGAAGTCGATGAGCCGGGTGTCCTGCTCCATCTCGGAGGCCCAGCTGTCCTCCTGGCAGAGGCAGGCATGGAGCCGAACTTGAGCCTGGAACAGCTCGGGATCGTCGATGACGGAATGCCGAAACCAGGGCGGACGGGAGAGCGGACGCCCTGCGACGTCCTCGGCGATCTCCTGCATCAGCTCCGGCGAGGGATAGAAGGTGCGGTACTCGAATCCCCCGCCATAGGGCTCGCCGTCATGGATCTCGTCGGGGCAGACGACCGCTACGCAGCCGGCCGGAACATAGCGCTGCTCGCCACGATGGAAGAAGGTCTCGCAGCCGGCCAGCACCGCCGCGATG
>DASQTM010000146.1:0-2081 GCA_035641875.1 Microvirga sp.
ACCTCGTGGTGAACGCCTCCATGAAGGACCAGGACTACGCTCATATCGGGGCGCGCCTCCCCAGGGGCGTCACCCTGAACCGCAAGGACGGGCTCGGACTGATGGCCCTGCAGGGACCCTCCGCCGCCGCCGTTCTGGCGCGGCTCGCGCCCGAGACCGCCGATCTTCCCTTCATGATGTCCGCCGACGTTGAGATCGACGGCATCCGGTGCCACGTGTCCCGCTCCGGCTATACCGGCGAGGACGGGTTCGAGATCTCCTGCCAGGGGGCCCACGCGGCAGGGCTCTGGAACAGGCTTCTGGCCGATCCCGAGGTGAAGCCCATCGGCCTCGGCGCCCGCGATTCCCTGCGCCTGGAGGCGGGCCTCTGCCTCTACGGCCACGACATCGACACCACCACGTCCCCCATCGAGGCCGGCCTGATCTGGTCGATCCAGAAGCGCCGCCGGGAGGAGGGGGGCTTTCCGGGGGCAGAGCGCGTTCAGCGCGAGATCAAGGAGGGGCCGGCCCGCGTGCGCGTCGGCCTGAAGCCCGAAGGCCGCGCCCCGGCCCGGGAGGGCGCGATCATCACCACGCCCGAGGGCCGCGAGGTCGGCATCGTGACCTCCGGCGGCTTCGGGCCGACCGTCAACGGGCCGGTCGCCATGGGCTATGTCTCACGGGATGTTTCCACCGCGGGAACGGACCTGCACCTCGTCGTCCGCGGCAAGCCGATCCCGGCCAAGGTCGCATCCATGCCTTTCGCTCCGCATCGCTACAAGCGCTAACACCAGAGGGGACCCGAACCATGACCACGCGCTACACCAAGGATCACGAATACATCCGCATCGAAGGCGATGCGGGCATCGTCGGCATTTCCGACTACGCCCAGGCGCAGCTCGGCGACGTCGTCTATGTGGAGCTTCCCACCGTCGGCAAGACCCTGGCCAAGGGCGACGAGGCCGCCGTCGTGGAGAGCGTCAAGGCCGCCAGCGAGGTCTATGCCCCTGTCTCCGGCGAGGTGGTCGAGGTCAACAGCGATCTCGAAGGCGCCCCCGGCGCGGTCAACGAGGACGCCGCCGGACGCGGCTGGTTCCTGAAGATCCGCCTCACGAACCCGGGCGAGCTCGAAGGCCTCATGACCGAAGAGCAGTACGGGGAATTCCTGAAGTCGATCTCTTAGGAAGAGCAGGGCCATGGCGCACGAATACACGGCCACGATCCGCTGGACCCGGGACGGCGCGAGCTTCCCGGACAACCGCTACAGCCGCGGCCACACCTGGGCGTTCGACGGCGGCGTCACGGTGCCGGCCTCCTCGTCGCCCCTCGTGGTGCCGTTGCCCCTGTCGCGGGAGGATGCGGTCGATCCGGAGGAGGCGTTCGTGGCGGCTTTGTCGAGCTGCCACATGCTGGTCTTTCTCTCCATCGCGGCCAAGAAGCGCTTCACCGTCGATGCTTACGAGGACCGCGCTCTCGGGATCATGACGAAGAATGAAGGCGGCAAGCTCTTCGTCTCGAAAGTCACCCTCGATCCGCGGATCGAATTCTCCGGCGACAAGGTTCCGACGCCGGAGCAGATCGCCGAGATGCACCACCTCGCCCACAAGGAATGCTTCATCGCCAATTCCGTGCTCACGGATGTGGTGGTGGCGGGCGTTCCCTCGCACGATTAACCCAAGGTTTTTGCCGATGCGTTACCTCCCCCTCTCCGAAACCGACCGCAGCGAGATGCTCGCGCGGACCGGCGTCAGCACCATCGACGATCTCTTCGCCGACGTGCCCAAAAGCCTGCTCCTGAAGGAGCCGGTGGATCTGCCGCGCCGCAAGGGCGAGCTGGAGGTGGAGCGCATCCTCTCCCGCATGTCCGCCCGGAATGTCTCGGCCTCATCCGTGCCGTTCTTCGTGGGCGCCGGCGCCTACAAGCACCATGTACCCGCAACCGTGGATCACCTGATCCAGCGCTCCGAGTTCCTGACGAGCTACACGCCGTATCAGCCGGAGATCGCGCAAGGGACCCTGCAATATCTGTTCGAGTTCCAGACCCAGGTGGCGGCGCTCACGGGCATGGAGGTGGCGAACGCCTCCATGTATGACGGCTCCAC
>DASQTM010000147.1:0-3461 GCA_035641875.1 Microvirga sp.
CCAGGTCCGCCCACTGCAGGTCGGCCTCGATGCCGAGCACGAAGGAGCCGATCTGGTAGTTGTAGCCGATCTGGCCGCCGCCGACGAAGCCGTCGCCGTTGTCGTCGCCGTACACGATGGTGCCGGCGCCGGTGCCCGCGATGGTGCCGGCAGGCACGAACACCGAGCCGTCATTGTTGTCCTGCCAGCCGTAGCCGGCGTTCACGCCCACATAAAACCCGGTCCAGGTGAACACCGGAACCGCCGAAAACACCGGCGCCGGAGGCGCAGCCCGAACCGGAAGGTCAGCAGCCGTGGCCGCTCCGGCAAAGCCGAAGAGAGCGACGCTGGCGAGAAGAATCTTCTTCATGGTTTCTCTATCCTATCGATATTATCCGCCCGACCGGCGGCCCTCGGGCTCGGTCGAACAGTTCCCTTGTTTATAGGGCGAATACCGCTTGAGGGCTGTGGCATGACAACCACAGCCCCCGAAAGGTACTGTGGCGGCATTGTGGCTGCAGTTTGCGTGCTATTCCCCACGGGCATCGCCGCGATACTCAACGCACGGCTAAGCTTGTTGTTCCGGCACGGGTTAAAAGATGTCTTTTTCTTGGCGCGTACTCTGCTCGAACGTTATCGGGTTTCGATAAATGAGGCAAGATATGGAAAATGTTTCGCTCGTCACGGGAGGGGCCCAGCGGATCGGCCGCAGCATCGTCGAGCGGCTGGCCCGGGAGCGTCACGCGGTGGCGATCCATTGCCGTCATTCGACGGCGGCGGCGGAGGAGCTTGCCTCCCGGATCAGGGCCGCAGGCGGCAGGGCCGCCGTCGTGCGAGCCGAACTGGCGGATGCGGCTTCCGTCGCCGGATTGGTGGATCAGGCCGTGCGGGCTCTCGGCCCCCTGACGCTCCTCGTCAACAATGCCTCGGCGTTCGAGCCCGACGAGGTGGAGACCCTCTCACAGGAGCGCTGGGACCGGCACTTCGCCGTCAATCTGCGGGCGCCGGCTTTCCTGGCCCGGGATTTCGCCCGCCAGCTCCCGGCCGGCCGGGAGGGCTGCATCGTCAACATCGTCGACCAGCGGGTCTGGAAGCCGACGCCGCAGTTCTTCTCCTACGCCTTGACGAAGGCGGCCCTGTTCGCTGCGACGCAGACCATGGCGCAGGCTCTTGCCCCCCGCATCCGCGTGAATGCCATCGGCCCTGGACCGACCCTGGCGAATGAGCGCCAGGCCGAGGGGGATTTCGCCCGGCAGAGCAGCGCCGTTCCCCTCGGCCGCGGCGGAACGCCGGACGAGATCGCCGACGCGGTGGTCTATCTTGCCGGCGCGCGCAGCGTCACGGGCCAGATGATCGCCGTCGACGGCGGCCAGCACTTGGCCTGGGAGACGCCGGACGTGACCGGGATCAAGGAGTGAAGGCTGATGGCCGGAGGAATGCTCGGATGACGATCGGCGGCGGGGAGGGGACAGGCGGCATGTGCGCCTCATGGCAGGCTATGGGAGTTCCCCTGGTCGAGGGATCGGCAGAGGGCCCGGTGCTCTTTACGGATCTGGCCTTGAGCTTCTGGGGCGGCGTCGATCCGCGAACCGGCATCGTGATCGACCGCCATCATCCCCTCTGCGGCCAATGCATCACGGGCAGGATTCTGGCGATCCCGAGCGGCCGCGGATCCTGCACCGGCAGCAGCGTCCTCATGGAGCTCATCCTGAGCGGGAAGGCTCCCGCCGGGATGGTGTTCGCCGGGCGCGAAGACATCCTGTCCCTGGGAGCCATCGTTGCGGAGGAGATGTTCGGCCGGTCGATCCCGATGGTCGAGATCGGACCATCGTCCTTCGCCTCGTTGAGGGACGTGGGCTATGTCAGGATTGAGGGCGGCCGGGTCACGGAAAGGGGCGGCCCCGAGGCAACGGCTCATCGGGCCCTCAGCCCCTCATCGGCGATGCGGCCTTCCCGCCCGCTCGAACTGACGGACGACGACCGGGCGCTGCTCTCCGGCGGGTCGTCGAAGGCGGCGCAGGCTGCCATGCGCATCGTCGTCCGCATGGCCGAACTGCTCGGGGCCGAGCGGCTGATCGACATCACGAGGGCTCATATCGACGGGTGCATCTACACGGGCCCCGCCAGCCTGGGTTTCGCAAAGCAGCTCTGCGCCTGGGGAGCCAGGGTGAAGGTCCCGACGACCTTGAATGCCATCACGGTCGATCAGCACCATTGGCAGGCGCAAGGGGTGGAGCCCGCCCTGGGGCATCCCGCGTCCGAACTCGCCGACGCCTACGTTCGAATGGGAGCCCAGCCCACCTTCACCTGCGCGCCCTACCAGCTCACGAGCGCGCCCATGAAGGGCGAGCAGATCGCGTGGGCCGAGTCCAACGCCGTGGTCTATGCCAACAGCGTGCTCGGCGCCCGCACGATGAAATATCCTGATTACCTGGACATCTGCATCGCCTTGACCGGGCGGGCTCCCCTGGCCGGATGTCATGTGGACAGGGAGCGCAAGGCGGCGCTTCGCATCGACGTTCCGGGCATCGAGGCGTTCGACGACGCGTTCTATCCGCTGCTCGGCTATCATGTGGGCGAGATCGCCTCATCGATCATTCCCGTCATCGTCGGGCTGGAACGCGCCGCGCCCACGGCCGACGACCTCAAGGCCTTCGGCGCGGCGTTCGGCACCACCTCGGGCGCGCCCATGTTCCACATGGTCGGGGTGACGCCCGAAGCCTCAACCCTGCTGGAGGCGACGGGAGGATCCGCCGAGATTCCCATGGTCCAGATCACCGTCGAGGACCTTGCGGCGACCTGGACGAAACTGAACAGCGCATCCGACAGCTCCGTGGATCTCGTGTCCTTAGGGAATCCTCACTTCTCCTTCGAGGAGTTCTCGGCGCTGGCATCCCTCTGCCGGGGGCGCAAGCGTCATCCGCGCGTTCCCGTGATCGTCACCTGCGGGCGGGCCACCTATGACCGGATCGTCGAGGCCGGATTGGAACGGGACCTGGGCAGCTTCGGAGTTCAGTTCGTCGTCGATGCGTGCTGGTGCATGATCGTGGAGCCGGTGATCCCGCCCGAGGCGAAGACGCTCATGACCAATTCCGGCAAATACGCCCATTACGGGCCGGGACTGTCGGGCCGGCAGGTGCATTTCGGCAGCCTTGCCGATTGCGTCGAGGCGGCCTGCACGGGCCAGGCGAGAGGCGAATTGCCGGCTTGGCTGCGCTCTCAGGACAGCACGCAATCGACCGCAAATCTCTCGATGCCCGCTGCAACCGGGATCAGGGGATGAACACCGGCGCCGCGAGCGTGATGGCGGAGATCAGCCGGCCGTAATCGGGCTCGCCGCGATGGGTCGTGCGGCGGTAGCTGAAGAACTGGTCCTCGTCGGAATAGGTGCAGAGCCCGAGATTGGCGAATTCGCCGATCCCCGCCGCCTCCAGACGCGCGCCGATGAAGCCCGGAAGGTCGAACATGGGGTGATCCGGCCG
>DASQTM010000148.1:0-2242 GCA_035641875.1 Microvirga sp.
CGCAGCGCCTTGCTCCTGCAACCGCGGGGTGGTGATGACCATGCCGATTCTGGCGAGATCCGGACCCATCGGCCACCACATCGCCGAGCCGACCACGCGCCCGATCCTGTCCTCGGCGACCACGCCGTGCCCGAGCCGGATCAGCATCGCCCAGTCCTTGGGTCGATGCGGCCACTGCACCCCAATCGACAGCGCATGAAGCGCCGGCACGTCCTCCATCTCCATCGAGCGGGCGGTGAGCTCGTAGCTTTCCAGCTGCTTGATCGGGTCCGGCGCCATTCCAAGCTCAATTGCCATTCCAAGCTCAATTGTAGCGTGTCTCCTCAGGCACAGTATCAACAGCCTTCGAGCATAATCCGCTCCATTCCGTCGCATTCCGGCATTTGCTGCCGTCAGCGCTCCGAGGGCACCGTCGTGTCCGGGCCAATGTTCACCCTGTCCCCTGAACCGTCGCCGTCGCCAAACGAAGAGGCAGACGCATGTGGACGCGGCGGTTCAGGCGTTATTTTCCGCCGCTCGAATGGATCCATTCGAGCGGAAAACACGCCAGAGAAGCAGGGTCGAGGAGTGGCTCGTGTTGCCTTCCGCTCCCCTCCACCGCGTCGGCGCCCTGGATGTGCAACTTTTTACGGCTCGATGCTCGGCCCGCGTGCTCCCCGGGCAACGCTTCGCCGACGCCCTCACGGGCGCATGCGCATGACTCGGGGCCATCGTGGATGGCTACTCCTTCGACGTACAGAACTTGCATCTGCAACCACCTGCCGGTCTTCCCGGCGCACAAAGACGGTTAGATCCCGGTTTCTCTCCCTCCGCCAAGTCGCCCCAGCACAATTTTCTCAGCTCGGCTCGTATGAGGCAATCGGGCAAGCGGGGGTAAGCCGGGCCTGTCGCGAGCTGCGGGCTCGCTGGTCCACTCGTATCCGGCGGAACGTGCTGTTCCTGACCAAGATGCCTGATACCGCCGCGCTTATGCACTGATCTTTGTGAGGGAGGGGGAGGCGCAGAGGGACTTGATGCGCCCGGCTTCGGCCGTAAGGGCGTTCCAGGCTCGACAACACGCGTCGACGACGGCCTCGTAGTCGGCCAGGAGGCGGTGCGAGAGGTAGCGTTCCCGGAGGTAGAGCCAGACGCGCTCCACCGGGT
This sequence comes from Microvirga sp., assembly GCA_035641875.1. Lineage (GTDB taxonomy): Bacteria > Pseudomonadota > Alphaproteobacteria > Rhizobiales > Beijerinckiaceae > Microvirga. Next base: position 1,144 of record DASQTM010000148.1, read on the forward strand.
TGAGCTCCGGGCTGTAGGCCGGCAGCGGCACGAGGGTGACGTTGGGCGGGACGGTGACGGAACGCTGGTCGTGCCAGCCTGCGCCCTCGAGCACCATGACGGCGTGCGTGTCGGCCGGCACGGTCGCGGCGAAGTCGAGGAGGAAGCGGTCCATGGCCTTGGGGCAGACCCGCGGCAGGACAAGCGCGAAGTCCTCGCCGGTGGCGGGCCGCACGGCCGCGAGATGGAGGCGGAGGCGAAGCGCTTGTCGCAGAGCCCTGGCGGGCGCTGGCCCCGCCCCCACCAGCGGTGCGTGGTCCGGCCTTGTCTCACCCCCGCGGGCCTTGTCCATGAACCAGAGGGCGATCGGCTTGTCCGGATGGGCCTCGCAGGCCGCCGCTACGGCGTCGCGAAGCCCCTTTGGGCGAAGCGCTCAGCGGCCCGGGCATCGCGCTTCGGGTGAACGGGCCGGGCTTTCTGTCGCGACAGCCCGAGCCGGCGCACGACCCGCGACAGGGATGGCGGGCCCATCGTCTTGCCGAACCGCTCCTCGAGGAAGCGGCACAGGTCCGGCAAGGTCCCACTCGACGGCTCGCCCCGCTCCGGATCCGGCCCGACCAAGACCCGGTGGACGAGCATGGCCTGCTCGCCTTCGCTCAAGACCTCCGGCCTGTGGCCGTGCGGGCGGTCCACCAGGCCGGCGAGCCCCTCGGCGTTGAACCGGATCACCGCGTCGCGCAGCGACTGGCGCTCAATCCCGACCGCTCGCGCCGCATCCGCCCGGCTCATCCCTTCGAGCGCAGTGGCGATCGCCAGCATCCGCTGCGCCGTCCGCCGGCGAGGCTCCTTCTTGGCCAAGCGCCGCAACTCCCACGCCGTCGCGACATCCTCCCGGATCGGCAATGCGCGTCCCATGCTCCCCCTCCAAATGGGCCCGCACGGAATCACGGTCGCGACGTCAGGGGAACCCACCTGAGTCACCTCAACAGCGCGGCGGTATGAGGTCCAGGCTCCACAGACTGCCTGGAATGGGGTTCGCCTTCGCAACGCATTAGCGCTTGGCGAAGGTGGAGGCGGTCAAAGGCCTGCATGTGGGCCTTGAGGCTCTCCAGGGTCTCGT
>DASQTM010000149.1:0-6213 GCA_035641875.1 Microvirga sp.
CCATGCCGGTCTGGCGCGGCGAAGGCGACTTCCTCACCCTACTGAAGGGCGACGCCGACGTGACCCGGTACCTGTCCGCAGAGGACATCGAAGCCTGCTTCGACCTCGGCTATCACTTCAAGCATGTGGACACGATCTTCACCCGGGTCTTCGGCGCGGGTGGAGCGTAGCTCCTGACCGAAGGCCGCCCGGGGCGAGGCCGTGGAATCGAAGCGAAACGCTTGAAGATGGCTTTAGGGACGTCTACCTCCGGATCATGAAAACCTCCGATTGCGATATCCTCATTGTTCCGGGCCATGAAAATTCCGGCGTGGACCATTGGCAGAGCCGATGGGAGCGCCAGCTCTCGACCGCGCGGCGGATCGAGCAGGAAAGCTGGGACGCCCCCGTCAGGGACGCATGGGTCGAGCGGATCGCCCAGGACGTGAAGCGCGCCAGGCGGCCCGTCGTGCTGGTCGGCCATAGTCTCGGGGTCGTGGCCATTGCCCATGCGGCTCCCCTTCTGCCCCGGGACAAGGTTCAGGGCGCGTTCCTGGTCGGGCTGCCGGACGTGGAGCGGCCGGGCTTCGTTCCCGCCATCGACCGCGCCTTCGCGCCGATTCCGCACGATCCCCTGCCGTTCCCGTCCGTGCTCGTGGCGAGCCGGACCGATCCGCATTGCGATTTCGCGAAGGCGGAGGACATCGCCTACGCCTGGGGCTCGGCCATCGTGGACGCCGGGGATGCGGGGCACCTCAACACGGAAAGCGGCCACGGCCCCTGGCCCGAAGGGCTGATGCGCTTCGCAGGGTTCCTCAAACGCCTGGGGTGAAGAGGCCGCCCGTCAGACCCGGTCGCGGCCCGCGTGTGATGACATGTCAAAGATCCATCGCCTTCGGGCCGGAGCCTGAGGGCTCCAGCCTGAAGGGTTGCTCGAGGGGTGGCGCGAGAGGCGGTCCGGCTCGATGCTGTGTGGATGATGAAGAGCCGGGTGGCCCTCGCGCACGGTTCTTTTAGGCGGACAGGCGACGCAGACCCACCGATCTGCGGCTCGGGCGGGACCCACTTTCGTGAACCTGGCCTGGGGCTGCGGGCAGGCCCGGCGCACAGCCTGGGCCTCTCGTCGCAAGGGTTGCGAGCCCTTCTGCGAGACCGTGCCCTGCTCCCGCAGCCAACGACGCCTCGCGAGCGCGCCCCTCGGGGAACAAGACTGAGCCACCTATAGCTAAGCTTGCATCCGCTGTCAAGAACAAAGTGAGAACATGCTCGTCGGCAGAGCGCGTGTTCCCTCCCCCTTGCGGGGAGGGGTGGGGGTGGTGCGACCAGGTGAGACACCCAGAGAGTCAGCACTGTAGCAGCCTTGGCGCTTTCTGCGATGAAGCGGAGAGTTCTGACCCTCCAACCCCCACCCTCGATCCCTCCCCACCGCAAGTCAGGTGTTCCCGACTTGCGCAGGAGAAAGCCCCTCTCGGGAACACCCGAGAGGGGTTGGGGAGGGAAGAGCGCGCCCCATCCCGTACGCGATCCCCTTCCCTCGCCTGCGGTTCGCCGATCCGAAGGATCGGCGGGATGACACCAAGCTTCACGCGCAGTGTCACACCCTCCCGGTCATTCCGCCGGTCCACCAGACCGATCCGGCCGGAGCGTAGCGGGAGCGGGCGTCGGCCCGCCAGGAAGGGACTCCATCCGTACGGGGAGCGCTCTCCTGTTCCTCCGCAACGAGAGCGGCAAGCGGAAGCGCCCCGTCATCGCAGGCTCGGTTCAGATCGGGTCTTCGCCCTGCAGGAAGGGATTGGTCCGCCGTTCCTGGCCGATGGTGCTCGCAGGGCCATGGCCGCAGATGAAGGCGATGTCGTCGCCGAGCGGCAGAAGCTTTTCTCTGATCGAGCGGATGAGGGCCTTGCCGTCGCCGCCGGGAAGATCGCTGCGCCCGACGGAGCCCTGGAACAGCACGTCGCCGACGATGGCGAAACGCTGCTCCGGCGAGACGAGGACGACGCTGCCCGGCGAATGGCCGGGGCAATGCAGGACATGAAGGGAGACCCCGCCGACGCTCACCGTGTCGCCCTCCGCGAGCCAGCGGTCGGGCATGACCGGGCGGGCCGGGATGCCGTAGGCGAGACCGGTTTCCTCGAGCCCGTCGAGCAGGAACCGATCCGCCTCGTGCGGCCCCTCGACCGGAACGCCGAGCGCGTCCCGCAGCTCCGCCGCCCCGCCCGCATGGTCGATATGGCCATGGGTGAGGATGATCTTCTCCACCTGGACCTTGCTCCCGGCGATGGCCTGGCGGATGCGGTCGAGATCGCCGCCCGGATCGATCACGGCAGCCTTCTTCGTGGTCTCGCACCACAGGAGCGTGCAGTTCTGCTGGAGGGGCGTCACGGGAATGATGGCGGCGCGGACATTGGGCACGGCTCGATCCTTCGTTGGGTGGCAACCACATAGGCCCGGAGGTCGCTCCTGGGAAGGTCGCCCCCATGGCTTCCTTCTATTGACCTCGCCTTGCCGGGCTTCGCATAGTTCCCTCAACCGAATCGGAGGGAGAGACGCCATCATGCAGACCAGGGCCGCCGTGGCGTGGGAGGCGGGCAAGCCGCTCACCATCGAGACCATCAGCATCGAGGGCCCCCGCGCCGGCGAGGCGCTCGTGGAGGTGATGGCGACGGGCGTCTGCCATACGGACGCCTATACGCTCTCGGGCCTCGATTCGGAGGGCAAGTTCCCGGCGATCCTCGGCCATGAGGGCGCGGGCATCGTGCGCGAGGTCGGCGCGGGCGTGACCACCCTGAAGCCCGGCGATCACGTGATCCCGCTCTACACACCCGAATGCCGCAGCTGCAAATCCTGCCTGTCGCGCCGCACCAACCTGTGCACCGCCATCCGCTCGACGCAAGGCCAGGGCCTCATGCCCGACGGCACCAGCCGCTTCCGCTGCGACGGCGACACGGTCTTCCACTACATGGGCTGCTCGACCTTCGCGAACTTCACCGTGCTGCCGGAGATCGCGCTCGCCAAGGTGCGCGAGGACGCGCCCTTCGACAAGATCTGCTACATCGGCTGCGGCGTCACCACGGGCATCGGCGCGGTGATCTACACCGCCAAGGTGTGGCCTGGGGCGAACGTGGTGGTGTTCGGCCTCGGCGGCATCGGCCTCAACGTGATCCAGGGCGCCCGCATGGTGGGCGCCGACAAGATCATCGGCGTCGACATCAACCCGGGCAAGGTGGCGATGGCGAAGAAGTTCGGCATGACCGACTTCATCAACCCCAACGAGGTCGGCACGGACAAGGTGGTGCAGGCCATCGTCGACCTTACCGGCGGCGGCGCGGACTTCTCCTTCGACGCCACCGGCAACGTGAACGTCATGCGCCAGGCCCTGGAATGCTGCCACCGCGGCTGGGGCGAGAGCATCATCATCGGCGTGGCGGAAGCCGGCCGGGAGATCGCCACCCGCCCGTTCCAGCTCGTCACGGGCCGGGTCTGGAAGGGCACCGCCTTCGGCGGCGCCCGCGGCCGCACGGACGTGCCCAAGATCGTGGACTGGTACATGGAGGGCAAGATCAACATCGACGATCTCATCACCCACACCATGCCGCTGGACGAGATCAACACCGCCTTCGACCTCATGCACGAGGGCAAGTCGATCCGCTCGGTGGTGGTCTACTGATCGGGATCGCGTCCGAGGGGACGCAAGCGATCCGAGACCTGAGGGATGCCCCTCAGGCCTTGGCGAACAGTTCCGGGTGTTTGAGCTGAAGAGCCTGGGCCAGAATCAGGGTCTTCATGTCGTCGATGGCGTGGCGCTCCAGCATCCCGGCCAATTCGTCGATGCCGATCTCCAGCACCTCGATCTCCTCGTGCTCCTCCGCGAGACCGCCGCCCTCGGCGACTCGATCCGTCCCGGCATAGGGGGCGAGGAACATGCTCACGCGCTCGGTGGTGATCCCGGGGGCGGACCATGCCCTGCCCACCGGCTCCAGGGCGCCGAGGCGAAGGCCCGCCTCCTCCATGGCCTCGCGGCGAGCCGTTTCCTCCGGCTCGCCTCCGTCGAGCAGTCCGGCCACGGTTTCCATCATGTCGGAACGCTCTTCGACGTACATGACCGGAGCGCGGAACTGGCGAATGAGAATGACTTTGCGCCGCTCCGGATCATAGGGGAGCACGGCGACGGCGTCCTGGCTGTTCAGGATTTCCCGCGCCATGGTGCGCCCGTCGGGCATCTGCACGGTGAGCTTGAGAAGCTTGCGCCATCCCTCGTGAAGGGTCTCGATCTGGGTGATCCGGTAGGCTGCCACGTCCTGGTCTCTCCTGTTGGTCCAAGGCCATAACGTTTCGCGGCCCGATAGGTCACGCATTTATCTCGCCCACGGTGGATCGTGAAGCTTGACGGCGGCTTCGCGCGTTAAGGGCGTAAGGACCGCGACAGGAGAAATGCGTGCTGGAGGATCTGATCGGAGCCATCAGGAAGCGGCAGGCCATCCTTTTCGCCGGGGCCGGCGTCTCGATGACCGTAGGTCTTCCCTCCTGGCAGACCCTGATCCAACATATCGCGGAGGAGCTCGACGTCGACCTGTCCGGGTTCAGCGAGAGCGACATCAACTACCTGACCCTGGCTGAATTCTACCGCATCAAGCAGGGCAGCATCGGCCCCCTGCGCAGCTGGATGGACCGCAACTGGACCATTCAGGAGGACAAGCTCAAGGCCTCCCGGGTCCACGAGCTCATCTGCCGGCTCGACTTCCCGATCGTCTACACCACCAATTTCGACCGCAACCTCGAAACCGCCTTCGACCTGCACGGCCGGGATTATGTGAAGATCGTCAACGCCAAGGACATCGCCCGGGTCCAGGAGGGCGTGCCGCAGATCGTCAAGTATCATGGCGATTTCGACGACGACGAATCCATCGTGCTGGCGGAAACCGACTATCTCGACCGCCTGTCCTTCGAGTCCGCCCTGGACATCAAATTCCGCTCCGACGCCCTGGGCAAGACGATCCTGTTCATCGGCTACAGCATGACCGACCTGAACATCCGCTTCCTGATGCATCGGCTCTGGAAGACCTGGAGCGTCTCGGGCTACGAGCGGGACCGGCCGCCCTCCTATGTGTTCATGCTGCGCCCGAACCCGGTGGAGGAAGCCGTGCTGGCCCAATGGGGCCTGCAGGTGCTCACCGAGAAGGACTGCCCTCCTGGGGAGGCCCTGGAAACCTTTTTGGCCAAGCTCTGCGAGGAGGTCGAGCAGGAACAGGAGGAGGCCTGATTTTGCACCGCGGCGGCCCTATGCCAATGTGCCGCCTTTATCACCGATAAGATGATTCATGGCCGCTGCTTCCAAACCGCGTCTCTCGCTCCGGGACATCCTGGCCGACAGGCGCATCGCCCTCATGCTGCCCCTCGGCTTCTCCAGCGGGCTTCCGTTCCTTCTGGTGTTCGGCACCCTGTCCGCCTGGCTGCGGGAGGCCGGCATCTCGCGCACCGAGATCGGCATGCTGAGCTGGGTGGCGCTGGCCTATTCCTTCAAGTTCCTCTGGGCTCCCATCGTCGACCGCTATGACGTCCCGGTGCTGGCCCGCCTGCTCGGTCGGCGGCGCGGCTGGATGGCCCTGTCGCAGATCGTCACCGCAATCGGCCTCGTGGGCATCGCGTCGAGCGACCCGCGGACCGCCCTGTCGCTGACCATCGTGTCGGCCCTTCTCGTGGCCTTCGCGTCGGCGACGCAGGACGTGGTGATCGACGGATGGCGCATCGACGTGGCTCCCACGGAGCGGCAAGGCATGATGGCGGCCTCCGTCCAGCTCGGCTATCGGCTCGCCCTGATCTGCGCCGGCGCGGGCGCGCTCTACATTGCGGAATTCGTGAACTGGCGCAGCGCCTACCTGGCCATGGCGGCCCTGATGGGGGTGGGCCTGGTCGGGACGCTGCTCGCGCCCCGGGCCGATGCGGGCGCCGCCCGCGAGCGCACCTCCTTCGGCGCCGCGATCGTCCAGCCCCTGGCCGATCTCTTCGCGCGCAAGGGCCCCATCCTGATCCCGATCCTTCTCCTCATCGCCTGCTTCCGCCTGCCGGATTTCGTGGCGGGCGTCATGGCGAACCCGCTCTATATCGATCTCGGCTTCTCCAAGGTGGACATCGCCAACGTGTCCAAGCTCTACGGCGTCTGGATCGGCATCGTCGGCGCCTTCGCGGGCGGCCTGGCGCTCACCCGGATCGGCCTGTGGTGGAGCCTGCTGATCG
>DASQTM010000150.1:0-5845 GCA_035641875.1 Microvirga sp.
CTGGCGATGAAGGGCGACGGCAAGCTGGGCGGAAACGCCACCGCCATCGACGTTCAGCAGAACCGGCAGGGCGGGCAGGCGAATGTCTCCTTTACCTTGGACGAGGCTGCCCGAAGCAAGCGCGGGCTGTCATTCGGTCCCCAGCTCACGGGAGCCGTTCCCCTCAAGGTGACGATCCCCTTGGGCTCATCCGCCAAGCCCGGCCTGCTCGTCGAGGCCGATCTGACGAAGGCCGCCGTGGACCAGCTTATTCCCGGCTGGGTGAAGCCTGCCGGAAAGCCCGGAAAGCTCTCCTTCACGATGATCGAAGGTCCGACGAGCGAAATCCGCGACCTTCAGCTCGACAGCGGCGCCGTGCAGCTGCGCGGCGCGGCCACGCTCTCCGCGGAAGGCGGCCTGGAGAAGGCCGATCTCTCCACCTTCAAGCTGTCCCCCGGCGACGACATGCGCGCCCAGATCGAGCGCCAGAACGGCATCTACAAGGTCGCGATCCGCGGCAATGTGGGCGACGCGCGACCCCTCGTGAAGGGCGCCGGAGCAGCGCCTGCGCCCACCCGCAGCGCGGCGCAGCGCGAGACCAAGGATTTCGACCTCGACCTCGCCCTGAACATCCTCACGGGATACAACGAGGAGGCGATCACCAACGCCTCGGTCAAGGCTTCCGTGCGAAAGGACAACATCCGCCAGCTGGAGATGAAGGGCCGTCTCGGCGCCACTAACATCGTGGGGCGGACGGTCGCCCAAGGGGGAAATCCGGTGCTCATCCTCCAGGCGGAGGATGCCGGCTCGTTCCTGCGCTTCGTCGACATCTACCGGCGCATGTCGGGCGGGGACCTCATCCTCCAGATGACGACGGGAGACGGTCCGCAGAACGGACTCGTGATGCTCCATTCCTTCACCCTGAACAACGAGCCGGCCCTGCGCCGGATCATCCCCACCCAAACCCAGGTCGTGGCCGGGCAGGACCGGAACGGCAAGCCGCAGACGATCCGGATCGACTTCAACGAGGTTTCCTTCACCAAGGCCCGGGTCGACTTCACCCGCTCGGCCGGACGGCTCGACTTCAAGGACGCGGCGATCTTCGGCAACCAGATCGGCTTCACCCTGAGCGGTCAAATCGACTACGTCCGCGACAGGCTGGACATCGCCGGGACCTTCGTTCCCGCCTACGGCCTCAACAATGCCTTCGCCCAGGTGCCGCTCTTCGGCCCGCTCTTGGGGGGAGGGCAGTATGAAGGGCTGTTCGCGGTGAATTTCCGGGTGGCGGGACAGGCCTCCGCCCCCACCCTCACGGTCAATCCGCTCTCGGCGGTGGCTCCCGGCTTCCTGCGCAAGCTCTTCGGCGTCGGCGGCGAACCGCAGACCGGCGCGATCCCCCCGGCCACGCCCGAGCGCTGAGCGTTAGGAGGGGCCTTGCCCCGGCAGGGCAGGCCGCCTTGCTCAGACGGCCCTCAGCAGAACATGCTTCTTCTTGCCGAAGGAGAGCTTGATCACGCCCTCGGCGGTCAGGTCGGACAGGCTCAGGGTGCCGCGCTCGTCGGACACGGTCCGGTCGTTCACCTTGAGGCCGCCGCTCTTCACCTGACGCCGCGCCTCGCTCATGGACGGCACGAGCCTTGCATAATCGGGCCCGAACGCCGACAGGACGCCAAGGCCCCCTTCAAGGAGACCGGACGCCACCTCGATGGTCGGAAGGCTCTCCGCGAGCGCCCCCTGCTCGAAGGTCATGCGCGCGGTCTCGGCGGCCTGCTCGGCGGCCTCGCGCCCGTGGAGCAGGGCGGTCGCCTCGGTGGCCAGAACCTTCTTGGCCTCGTTGATCTCCTGGCCCTGAAGAGCCGCGAGCCGGGCCACTTCGTCGAGCGGCAGGGTCGTGAACAGCTTGAGGAAGCGGGCCGCGTCCGCATCCTCGCTGTTGCGCCAGAACTGCCAATAATCATAGGGGCTCAGCATGTCGGCGTTGAGCCAGATCGCCCCGGAGGCCGTCTTGCCCATCTTGGCTCCGGAGGCCGTCGTCAGGAGAGGGCAGGTGAGCGCATAGAGCTGGGGCGTGCCGAGACGGCGGCCGAGATCGATGCCGTTGACGATGTTGCCCCACTGGTCCGAGCCGCCCATCTGGAGAATGCAGCCGTAGCGATTGTTCAGCTCCACGAAGTCGTAGGCCTGAAGAATCATGTAGTTGAATTCCAGGAATGAAAGCTCGTGCTCGCGCTCGAGGCGCAGCTTCACGCTGTCGAAGGACAGCATCCGGTTGACGGAAAAGTGCCTTCCGACGTCGCGCAGGAACTCGATATAGTTGAGCTTGGTCAGCCACTCGGCATTGTCGACCATCGTGGCGTCCGTCTTGCCTTCACCGAAGGTGATGAAGCGCGAGAATACGGCTTTGATCGTCTCTTTGTTCGCTTCAATCTGCTCGGGCGTGAGGAGCTTGCGGCTCTCGTCCTTGCCGGAGGGATCGCCCACGCGGGTCGTTCCGCCGCCCATCAGAGTGATCGGCCTGCCGGCTCCGGTCTGCTGGAGCCAATGCAACATCATGATCGAGAGAAGATGCCCGACATGAAGCGAGGGCCCGGTGCAATCGTACCCGACATAGGTCGTGAGCCGCTTCTCCAGGGCAGCCGTGTCCACCCCGTCCAAATCGGAGGCTTGGTGGATGAAGCCGCGCTCGGTGAGCACCTTCAGGAATTCGGAACGTGGCGCGCTCATCGCAGTTCTCGTCTCAGGTCGCAGTTTTGAATGATCATGACCGGTTGGTCGCATGGCGCGGAGCCTGTCCGCTCCGGAACGGTCTCAGGAGGCTTCCTCGGTGAGGCCGAGGCGCTTGTCCAGATACTCGTCCACCGCCACCATCAGCTCGTCGACCTTGCCGTCGAAGAAGTGGTTGGCTCCCTCCACGATGGCATGTTCGAGCTTGACGCCTTTCTGGGTCTTCACCTTCTCGATCACGCTGATCACGTCCTTGACCGGCGCGACGCGATCCTCCGAGCCGTGCACGAAGAGGCCGGAGGAGGGGCAGGGGGCCAGGAACGAGAAATCGTAGCGGTTCGCCATGGCGGCGATGGAGATGAAGCCCTCGATCTCCGGGCGGCGCATGAGAAGCTGCATGCCGATCCATGCGCCGAAGGAGATGCCCGAGATCCAGCAGGCGCGGGCGTCCGGGTTCATGGCCTGGGCCCAGTCGAGGGCGGCGGCGGCGTCCGACAGCTCCCCCTGGCCGTGGTCGAAGGCGCCCTGGCTGCGGCCGACGCCGCGGAAGTTGAAGCGCAGGACCGAGAAGCCGCGGTTCACGAAGTCATAGTAGAGGTTGTACACGATCTGATTGTTCATCGTGCCGCCGAACTGCGGGTGCGGATGCAGGATGATGGCGATCGGGGCGCCTTTCTGCTTGGCGGGCTGGTAGCGCCCTTCAAGGCGGCCGGCAGGACCCGTGAAGATGACTTCAGGCATATACGCGAACCTCTTGCTCGCCTCTCGCTGGCGAGAGGGAAATCCCCGAGCCGCCTTGACTTCGGCCATCGGATTCTCATAAAAGAACCCTTAGAATAGTTCTAAAGTGTTCCTTTGTATCAGATGCGCCTGGCGGCTGCGCCCCTGGGATGCGTCGGACAGATGTGGTTGCGGTGCTTTAGCACGGCAACCAGGGGCAATTGCAAGATTTTCGTGAGGCTTCAAGCGGCAGCCATGGCAATCGGCCAGCGCACATACCTCGATCACAACGCCACTTCGCCAATGCGGCCCGAAGTGGCGTCGGTGGTCGCGCATGCGCTCCAGCTTCCCGGCAACGCCTCCTCGGTCCATGCGGAGGGGCGCGCCGCCCGGGCGCTGGTCGAGACTGCCCGCGAGAAGGTGGCAGGGCTTGTCGGGGCGAGGGCGAAGAACGTCATCTTCACCAGCGGCGGGACCGAGGCCAGCAATCTGGTTCTCAGCCCGTCGTTCCGCCGGTTGAAGGACTCGGCCGGAGCCTCAAGGCTTCTTCTTGGCGCCACCGAGCATCCCTGCGGACTCAACGGTCATCGCTTCCCGCCCCATGCCGTTGGAACCATCCCTGTCCATGCGGATGGCGTCCTTGATCTGGACTGGCTCAAGGCCCACCTGGAGCGGGCTGGCGGCGAGCGGGTTCTGGTCTCGGTCCAGCTCGCCAACAACGAGACCGGCGTCTTGCAGCCTGTGGCCGAGATCGCCCGCCTGGTGCGCGAGCATGGCGGATTCGTCCACACGGACGCCGTCCAGGCGGCGGGCAAGGTCCCGGTCGATGTTGCGGAGCTCGGAGTGGACGTTCTGACGCTCTCGGCCCACAAGTTCGGCGGGCCGAAGGGAATTGGCGCGGCGATTCTGGCCTCGGACCAGATTGAGATCGGCGAGCGCCTGATCCGCGGCGGCGGCCAGGAAAAGGGTTTCAGGGCCGGCACCGAGAACGTGGCGGGCATTGCAGGCTTCGGGGCTGCGGCCGACCTCGCTCTGGCGAACCTGGGCGCAGAGGCGGAGCGCCTCCGGGCTCTCAGAGACGAGGCCGAGGCGCATGTGCGCCGCATCGCTCCCGAGGCCATTGTCATGGCCCTAGGCGCGGAAAGGTTGCCTAACACCTTGGCCTTTGCCATACCGGGCCTGCGAGCCGAGACGGCCCTGATCGCCTTCGATCTGGAGGGCATCGCCCTGTCGTCCGGCTCCGCCTGCTCGTCCGGAAAGGTCAAGCGTTCGCATGTGCTCGACGCGATGGGGGTCGAACCCATCCTCGCCGAGGGCGTTTTGCGCGTGAGTTTGGGGTGGACGACCACAAAAGAGGACGTGATCCGCTTCGCGGAGGCGTGCGAAAGGGTGGTCGGCACCTTATATAAGCGGAAGGCGAGCGCGGCCTGACCGGCCCCGCTTCGTATTCCATGTCATCAACCCGCGGCCCTTGAAGCCGTGAGCGGTGGGAGAGACAGATGCCTGCAGTGCAGGAAACAATCGATCAGGTTCGCCTGATCGACGTCGACCAATACAAGTACGGCTTCGAGACCGAAGTCGAGATGGAGAAGTCCCCAAGGGGTCTCTCCGAGGATGTAATCCGCTTCATCTCGGCCAAGAAGGGCGAGCCCGAGTGGATGCTCCAATGGCGGCTCGACGCCTACAAGCGCTGGCTCACCATGAAGGAGCCGGCCTGGGCGCGGGTGTCTTACGACAAGGTCGATTACAACGACATCTACTACTATGCCGCGCCGAAGATGAACCAGGCGCCGAAATCCCTGGACGAGGTCGATCCCGAGATTCTCAGGACCTATGAGAAGCTCGGCATCCCCCTGCGCGAGCAAGAGATCCTGGCCGGCATCGAGCCGGAGCGCCGGGTGGCCGTGGACGCGGTGTTCGACTCGGTCTCCGTCGCCACCACCTTCAAGGAGGAGCTGTCGAAGGCCGGCGTGATCTTCATGCCGATCTCGGAGGCGATCCGGGAGTATCCGGACCTGGTGCGCCAGTACATGGGCACGGTGGTTCCGGTGACGGACAACTTCTTCGCCACCCTGAACTCGGCCGTGTTCACGGACGGCTCGTTCGTCTACATCCCGCCGGGCGTGCGCTGCCCCATGGAGCTGTCCACCTACTTCCGCATCAACGAGAAGAACACGGGCCAGTTCGAGCGCACCCTGATCATCGCCGACAAGGGCTCCTACGTCTCGTACCTGGAGGGCTGCACGGCCCCGAAGCGCGACGAGAACCAGCTTCACGCCGCCGTGGTCGAGCTGATTGCCTTGGACGACGCCGAGATCAAGTATTCCACGGTCCAGAACTGGTATCCGGGCGACGCGGAAGGGCGGGGCGGCATCTACAACTTCGTCACCAAGCGCGGCGATTGCCGGGGCCGGAACTCGGT